>QENJ01000223.1 GCA_013374505.1 Candidatus Methanophagaceae archaeon | reverse complement strand
TAACGAAGTTAGTGCTCCAAATTTAACTTTTGTTCTCTTGTGCGTGGATTAAAAAATGCTTTTAAAAACTTTGATCGATTTTTATGGAGATAACATTTATAATTATAAGTGCAGATAATTTACCTTATTTACGAACAAGATACGAGGGTTTTCTAAATGAAAGTTAAGGATAAGAAAATTTACAGAGGCATGAAAGAATTAGTCAACAAATCATTAGCTATTTTGGACCGGAGTGGATTTGAATTTGTTGAAGATTTTAATATTGAAGTTGATCTTAAGAATATTCCACCAATTTCGTTTTTGTTAAATGATAAAATAAGTACGCAAATAGATTCACAAATAAAAGAACTAGAGAAGACGAAAGAATTTGCTTATACTTGCGATTTAGTAAACAAGATACCCTCCACTAAATCAGATTCTAAACCGAAAAAGCACGATGATATTCATCAATTCAGGATTAAAATGGGTTTGGATGCACCGCTTTCGACAGATGTAGAGAACACATTAAGAAAACAGCAATTTAGTACGGATCTCTATCATTTTTTGATTGTCTATTGCAATTTGAAAAAAGATTTAGAATTTGATGAGGCTATATTTAATGGATTATACAAAAGATTTGAAGAGAAAAAATATGGCAAAAATTATACCATGGCTTTATGCCCTCTAAAGAAATTCTATTTGGAAACTGATGAACTCATACTTGATGACAGAATAAAAATTCGGGGAGTATCCCACGAAGAACTTTCATTTATAAATAAAGAGATGGCAGGGAATACATTGAAAAACCTCGATGATATTCAATTCACAATTGAATATATATATGACAAAAACGAATTTAGAAAACAAGAAGATGTCGATGGTTTGGGTTGGAGTGCGTGGCAAAATGCGACCGCTATTTGTGAAAAGAATTTTATTCTGATTGTTGCACTTTTGAGGCTTTTTAAAGATGGGGACTTCCATAACCCACTTGAAAATGTTCAAGTGCCTTTTTGGGGTACTGTTCCGCGAGGTATTCACTATAATTTATGCGATATGTATATCCCAAAAGAGGGAAACTATATTTTGAAAAGTGAGGAGGCTGAAGACTTCACAGAGTTTTACAAAAAATCATTAAGATTCAGTGATGATAGAAAGATGTTCATTGCTCTTGAAAGATTCAATTTGGCCACGAAAAGAAGAGATGTGAGGACAACATAATTGACTATGTTATTGCATTTGAAGCGTTATTTGTAAACTCAAAACGTATTGGAATGGAAGCTGGATTGAAATCAGGATTCATGATTGAAGATTCAAAAGAGAAAATAACGGAAATTTATAAATTTATGCGAGGCGTTTATGACTTGAGGTCGAAGATAGTTCATGGGGATAAAATTAAGATTCCCCTGAAAATTGGAGGAGAGGATTATTATTCAGACTACCAACTCAAACTCGCCATAATAAAAATTTTTAGAGAAATTATCTCAGCCTTCTTTGATGAAGAAAGGATAGGGTGCAAAAAAGAAAGATTTGCTATCATCGAAGAAGAATTAAAATCTGATGAGAAACCCATGCCTAAGTATAAGTCTGGAGAGGAATTTATTGATTCAATTTTAGATAAAGTCGAGCGTAAAAGAAAGCTTCTGGGTCAACCTGAGCATGAATCGGCTGGAGTTTCAAAATAAATTTTACCCAAAATGTACAAGAACCAAAACGCAAAAGCAGTAAACATAGGCATAGTCTTAACTGACCCGGACGACTGGACCGCAAGCGCCTTCCTGAAGAACATCCGCAAACGAGGCGCGAACGCAGTGCCGATTACCCTCTCAACTTTAAGCGCTTCCATCTCCGTTTCTGATTCTTCTATCTTTAATGCCGATTCAACCGGCTTAAACCTCAACGCCATCCTCGTCCGCGATGTTGGCATCAGCTTCTCCCTGGAACAAATCTCGTTTAAGTTCGACCTGCTTCGGCATTTTGAACACACGAACATCCCCGTTTTGAATTCGTCCACCGCAATCCAGAACGCAGCAAACAAGTTCTACTCCTTTTACCTTTTCAAAAATGCACACCTGCCTATCCCACGCACCGTAGTCACATCCGAATTAGAAGTAGCCATGAATGCACTCACAGATTTTGAAGCCGCAATAGTAAAACCTATTTTCGGCAGCCAGGGCAAAGGAATATACAAACTTGAAACTTCACAACCCGATTTAAAACAGAAGCTCGCAACGTTACTAAAAGCTCGAGGCGTGCTCTATCTGCAAGAGTTCGTACCCAACCCCGGACGAGACATAAGAGTATTTGTAGTTGGCGAAGAAGCTTTGGGCGCTATCTATCGTGTTTCGCAACAGGGCTCATTCATCAGCAACTTGAGTCAGGGCGGCACACCACACAAATGCGAATTGACGGATGAAATAGAACAGCTTGCAATACGTGCTACAAAAGCAGTAGGTGCGGATTTCGCGGGTGTTGACCTGATAGAAAGCAAAGACGGTTTAGTTTTACTTGAAGTAAATGCAACACCGTCAGGAAAGGGTATAAAACTCGCCTGCGGTATTGACGTCACCGAACGGATAATTGACTTATTGTTTGAGCGGATTTACTAAAACAGCAAAAAATTGATGAATATAATAGTGCGAGGAAGGGGATACATATGTGTTCGGTTAAGTACGACTCAACATAAATAAGGACCTATAATAAGACATTTCCGACACAGATTCACACAGATTGCACTGATTTATATCACGCTGCTTATATTCTTTCATCTGCGTTAATTAGTGTTAATCTGTGTCGTGTAAATTACTTTTTATATGTCGTTACTTTTAGTTGGCCATAAATGCGTAACCAAAAACACATGAAAGGGGCTACAAAAAAAACGCCAGTTTTTTTTATAAAATCGGCCATGCCTGATCGCCCTCGAAAAGTTCTTCACGAATCCGCTCTCTTTCCTCCTCCGTGTAATCGTCATTGTGCCGAACTTCATTATATCGCAACATCTTTTTCCTCAGTTCGGGTTTCAAATTCTTCATTTCCTTTTCAAGTTCTTTGAACTCTGCTTTCTCCACCAACTTGTGCTTGCTGAGAAACTTGTAGAACTCCGACACTGCAACCCATACACCGTCAAATATTTCATTGTCAATATCCCCTGTCTTGAATATGAATTTATGCATAATACGTTCAAAATTATCCGTTATTACTTCTATGTTGTCGTATAAGAAGTAGCCATCGTCATAAATGCCAAAAACAAAATCTAAAATGTACCAGAGACTGAACTGAACGTCATACCTCTCGCTTGCACTGTACTTCTGATTTTGCAGTAGATAACTTTTAAAAGCCTCAATTCTCGATTGATTATATCCCTTAACGAGCTTTTCATATTCTTCTCATTCATCCTCATCCTCCCTTAATTTATTTAGCTTCCCGTAATCCACTTCCCTCAATAAATAATCATTCCAGTTGTGCATCTTTTTGCTCTTCAGCAGCGTTTTACTGATTTCGTAATTGGTCTTCGCGATGTCATCCTTTTTATCAAGTTCAACCGCTTTCTTCAGCATCTTCTCCGCTTCTTCTACGTTTCCACGAATCATCTCCAGCCAGCCGAGGTTCGAGTAGAATTTACAGTTTGGACCCGACTCCGATTCGATGGCTCTCCGTTGATACTCAATTGCTTTGTCTATATCGTTCAAACAGGCATAACAAAGGGCTATGCTGTCATACACCGATGGTTTCTCCTTAGCTTTCTTGATTTCCAGCAGTTGGTTGTAATATTCCAGTGCGAGCTCAAAACGAAGGTAATATTCCATGAACTCGCAAGTTTTGTAATACGCGTCTATTAAATCATTCCTTGAAAAATGTGCCCTTAGTGATTGCAAACCCCTGTCTATGCCACTCTTACCCGCTTCATCATTCCCGTTCTTTATATTTTCTGTCGCCAAATCAAACAATGCGGGGTAATATTCCGGGCACTCTTCTACGATTCCCTCTAACCATTCGATTTTCTCTTCTTCCACTATCGGTCCTCTTAATAGCGGCATTCTATTGGTTGAAACCATATCTATATAATCTAACTCCGCCGCCATCTACGCATCGGTATCCTCAATTTTTCGCTTCTTTTTTAGCTCTGGCATCTTCATCATCCCATTATATTCTGCTCAATTTCTTAATATCGTCAACATAGTTTTTAACCTTTTTGCTTGTTTCTTCCTTATTCGCTATACAGGTACACCGAAATACACGCTGAAAAAGTAGCCAAGACCTCCACGTATCTCTTCTGTCTTCAAAACTTCATACCCTTTTTCTACTGATTCTGATACGTCTTTACCCAAACTGCAAGAATTCAGCTCGTGCTCAAGCAAGCTGACCACATCGGTATATTTCCGTTCTACTTCCACAGCATACTTACCGTTCTCGATGAGGTACGGCGGTGAATGTTTACTTTTGAACTTCGCGGCATGAGCTTCCGAAGTAACCGGCGGCCCCATATGCTGCTTCAATTTCGGGAGCTGCCAGACGAGAAACTCGAATACCAGAATCGCTTTTCCGCCTTCTACGGTAACGTCACTCCGGTAAACCCGAAACTCATTCCGTTCTATCAAATTCCTGATTGACGCTTCTGCTTTTCGTAACTGAGGGAATAATTGGTCTTCTACCACGTCCGGTACATCAAACATAACAGTTACGAACTCGGTACCCCGTGCTTTCACGAGTTTACGTATTTCCGCTTCGGACATCGGCTTTCCCTCATGTGGCATAAAGAATTTTCGGTCTGGCTGTGCCAGGAACTCCCGCGCCGTATCTATCAGCTTGCAGAAGGAGTACAGAGACACAGCCGCCGCCACATTACGTTTCGGGTCCACGGGGTCTATAACAATAAGCGGTTCCTCACCGCGGTATTTACCATGACCCTCAAGGTCTATTCTCACACCGTATTGCCACTGCGATGCGTTTGCCAATAGCTCCACGAACGAGCTATATTTCAGGATGAGCAACTCGCAGAGATAGCCGGATAAGCCTTTTCGGCGCTGTTCTGAGCCATAAATACCCAGACATTTCATGAATTGCTTTAGCAGTAACACTTCGTCTTCAAGCCCGGATATGTGCTGCACCACGTATTCTGTATGAAATGGGGTCCTGTCCACTGCGGATTTCAACAAGGCTGCTTCTTTTACCGCAAAACAAGGTACTATGTCCATTTCGTGCTCCGTTCCCGCCGCGTAAAAGTAAGCATGGATATAAGGATGCGAGGCATAACGCTCTTCATAGCGCTCGGAAACACTTTTCGCAAGCGTGAGACCTTTCTCTTTCAAATCCTCTTCTGACATATCCACAGGAAACATGAGGAATATATCTATGTCTGCCTCGCCACTCACCCACGTATTTCTTACTGTTGACCCTACGGAGATGGCATTAGCTGTTATACCCAATTCTAACGCTTTAGTATTTAGATTCGTGATTATAGAGTTCGTTATCGCTTTTACATTCTCTCTTTCCGTATCATTCGGTTTTATCCGTTCTATAACCGCTTTACATATCCGTTTTATCTCTTCTTTCTTGTCTATCATTGCCATGGAAAAAATAGCGAGTCCGCCCTTATGTGTTAGAGTTATTTAGGTGCTGAATTTATTTAAATACCGTGGTTCTGATAAAGGCGGCAGAAAAACTGTCTATGTTACCCACGAACAGGGTGATATATACGCGATTTTTCTGGCGGGCATACAATAAGTAAAAGAGCTGCGATTGAGGTCTCTTACGAATGATGCTGCGGTATTCGCCTTAAGACTTATCTACAATCTTGTAATATCTCTTCTGCATTCGCCTGCACAAAATCTTTGACTGTTTCTAACTCCACGCAGGTTCCAAATTTGGCTTCTGTACGGTTTATTACATCTTCCGGGGTCAATGCCGGTGCCATTTTTATATAGTCCAGCACGTAGTGCAAGTACCACGCTTTTACATATTCGCTACCTTTACGGCGTAAAAATTCTATCTGAAGGTATTTGGGGATTTTCATTATCAATTTGAACTCACGTACTTTTAGCAGTTGTAATAACAGTTCTACGCCGTCTTGCTCGCAAAAAGCTATAAACTCCGGGCTTTGGTCCGGGAAGTCGCTCAAATGGTTCACGAGGTTCGATACTTCGCTTGTCAGTTCCATCTTCGCCGACCATTTGTCATGAATCTTCTTGTTTGGCATAAACTGCGATAAAGGTTTGTATATTAAAAGGTGTTGGATAAGATTTGTTGAGAAGAAAGGTTTGTGTCGAACTTCACCATGTGGCGGGTGGGTTGTCGTTTAGCAACATCACACCTCGGGTTCGCTTCGGGCGGAAGACCGCTTTCGGCTATCCAGAAAAGTTTTATCAGAAACCCAAGTTCTTTGATCAAACTTCCTTTGTAATCTTGATTGTTTTACCGTCTTCAATCTTCTTAAGTCTGACATGCGAACCTCTTTGCCGTGTTGCTATAAATCTCGCCTTTCTTAGAGCTTTTATCGCATCATATCCCGTAATTACTGGTAGTTTTTTCATACTGTAACTTCCATGACTTTGAGCTGAGGATACTGCAATAGTTCGCCTTCGTCAGGCTCGAGATAAAGCTCTATTGCTTCCTTGATATTTTCTAATGCCTCTTCGTATGTCTCCCCCTGAGAGATGCACCCCGGGAGAGCTGGCACATATACTGTATACCCTCCTTCTTCCTGTGGTTCCAAAGCGACTTTTAGTTTCATATATTTCCTTTATGCTTTTTGGATATTTAACTTATCGGGATTATGAGCTTTGAATTCGACATTAGCAACTTTCTTGAAGTCTTTGCCATCGTAACCATACAAACTTAAATCTGAACTTGCGCTTTGTGATGTTTTACCAGTTTGTTGATATACCTCCTCAGTTGGAGTTTCGATTGAGTAATAGTAATTTAACGTATTCAATAATCCACAATATAAAATCTTTGACTCCTGTTCACTAATGCGTATTTCTCCACTTCTCCTCTTGGGAAGTATCAATCGAGGTGAAAAACCCGGAGGATCACTTTTTACGTCGGTAAGATACCATAGGTTAAACGAGAGCCTGTGATTTTTTTCAAAAATGTCATTCATGGTATCTGCGATCTTCTCTCCTCCCTTCTTACCATCCTTAATATCCATATCTCTATTCATTCCACTATCAACGTCAAAATTGGATTTACACCCCCAATCACCTGCTGAACTTGGGGTGTACGGTTTACTCTCACGAGCCCCAACCAAGCCACACTCGGAATAAAATGCGAGGCATCCACGCCCCCAAGGGTGTCTCTTCATGTTTTTTTATAATAGGAAGCCTGAGAAGCTCCATCCACGCCAAATACCTATCCTATTTCAAAGTGAAATTTTAAAAAAGAGCGAAGGAAAGAGTGAAAATTTCATTTTGCCTGCTTACTTTTTGAATATTTCTACAATTAAGTTCGGGTCGACACCAGCCGAAAGAAGCCCAACAATAATTGAAGCAAAACCTCCGAAAAAATGGTCCATATTCAGCAAACTAATAAAAATAACCCATCCGATACTAGTAAAGAAAAGGAAAAGTAATGCTCTCCCTATGCTAAGTGAAAGCGAAGGTAAATGTTTGTCCCTTCTGGGCATTTCACATCGAATAGTTAAGAGCGTTGAAGTTATGATAATAACAATAAAAAGGATGAGTATTTCAGGTATTATAGGGATTTCTGAATGTGGTCAAGATATATAAAGGATTAACGATTTTCTTGTTATGTTGCTCCAAATGCGTGAGTAATGAGAGAAACTTATAAATACTCATTCCGCCATATCTATTAAATTGATCAAATATGCGAACACCAATAGTGACGGAAGAGGAGGTAGTAGTATTTTTTAATAAGCATCGTGTCGTGACTTGGGAACAATTAACCTCACACTTCGGTATTATGAGACAAGCACTCCATAGGAAAATCAAGAACCATTCGCACCTTACGAGTCTCAACCACAATCACCGATATCTTGCTCTCAAACAATTCATCGGAAATACCAATCGATATGGCTTCTGGTCATACAAAGGAATTATTTTTTCCATACATGGAAATACCGCAAGGACCATCCCTCATCTCATTAACACTAGTGATCGTGGTCTGTCTACAAGACAGTTGGAACAAATAACCTCCGTGATGTGCCGGGGAATCCTCCTCAAACTTCTGAAACAGGGTGAAATCACGCGTATTCGAGAAAGTTTCGATTACATCTATCTATCCGCCAAATCTGAGATAAGACGTGCACAATTAGAAAATAGAGGACTTGTATCCCAAGAACTTTTGGTAGAAGCTCAAACACCCAGACTACCGGAAAAGCCTAAGGAGATCCATAATCTGCTTGAACTGGGAGAAGGAGATTATCTTCTACGGCGATTGGAGATCGTGCGCCGTGTAAAATCCGAGAAAAGCCAAGCCCAAGTCGCAAGGGAACTTGGCTGTAGTCCCGATACCGTCAGAAATACCTGTAAAACCTTTGAAAAACATGGCGCAAAAGGTCTCGTTATTACCCGAAAAAAACGACCAGACAAAATGACAGAAAACATGGAGAAAAAAATACTCATCATGAAAGCTAAGCATCCCAAATGGTCTCCTGAGAAGATCGGGAAGAGCCTTCGTGAGTGTAGCTACGACATCAGTGACCGATCCATAAGGACCTTCTTCGAGGAGAATGACCTTATCGACCAAAAAAAACTTCCGGCAGGTCATGAAAGTCTCCAATGCTGGGATGTTACTACTGAAGGCCATGTTCTTGGACCTCGGATTTGACGATGCTATAAAAGCAATATCTGACCCGGGACTGAGATTCTCGCCCTTGGACTTTGCCTATACCCAAGCATGGCTGACCGTCAACGATGTGGAACGCGCCCCTTACCAACTCAACAAAGATGGACCTGAGCGATCTTGCGGTTCTCCTGACCGTCCCAAAACCACCCCTGAAGGACGATTTATATTACTTCTACGGTGCACTCACTGAAGATGAATGCGAAAAGCTCGTGGATGTACTGGCCAAGTGCTATCAAAGAGCAGGTCTCATTGATGGCCTCGTGGTATTCTTCGACAACCATACTATACCATACTACGGCGGGATCCCGATAGGTTTCGTATATCACGCAACCAGGAACATGCCGATCTCGGGAATACATTTGGCTCAGCTCAACGACATCAACGGGAACTTCATTCTGTTCAAACTCGTACCTTCTACCACCGAGTTCGCTGACATACTCATAGAACTCATCGAGCGCATGAAGCGGGTCCTTGACATCTCCACGCCTTTGATACTCGTTGTTGATCGGGAGGCCGAGGCACTCCCGCTCTTCCAGGAACTTAACCGCCGTAAGATCTGCTTCATTGTGGTTATTACAAAGAACTCCAAAGTCACTAAGGAGATGGCAAGCATCGCGGAATCGAAATTCAAGGATGAATTCCGGGAAAAGGAGAAGATCCTGGAGACTGAGATCTCTCTTAAGGGTGTTCCCTTCAGAGCGGGTGTGATACTGCACGAGAACGGGAAAAGGTACGGATTCCTGACCAACATCCCTAAGGAAAAACTAAGCAACATTCAGGAGATCGCTGCCCTCATACCGGCCCGGTGGCGTCAGGAGAATAAGTTCGAAGAGATAAAGAACGGGGAGCACGGGGATAAGATCGCAAGGTACGAGTTTGTCGATGCACCGAACATCCACTTGCAGAAGAGATACGGGAAGTTGCAAGAACAACTACCTAAAGTTGAGGCAAAGCTAAAAAAGCAGGAGGAGGAACTGGAGGGGCTTAGGGAACGCTATGAGAAAAAGGAGGAGATCTTCAAGGAAAGGTTGCGGACAAAAGATGAGGCGTTCATGAAGCTCGAAAGAAGCCTCCGGAAGGCGGGCGAAAGGGATGTGTTCCAGGGGCGATTAAACAAGATTATGGCTGCGCGGGACGTCTGTATCCAGAAATATTCTACTGCATTGTCCGGGCTTGATAATAGAATAGAGTTGGTAACAGGAAAATTGAAGAATGAGCAGGCCAAGAAGGAGAAAATAGTGAATGAACTGGAGAACATCGACCTTGAGGCCAAGTTCTTCCAGTTGATTACCGCGTCCACAACCGTCAGTATCGCCGTAAAGGAGGCTGTTGCCAATGTAAACTCCGAGTTGACGAGACAGACATCTCATGATGGCCAACCCATGAAAGTAAATCGTGCAAAGAAGGTCCTTTACAGGCACCCCGGGAAGATAACGGTCGGCTCTTCAACAAAGATCGTGGAGCTTGCGCCTATCAGGAACAGAGCACTCCGAAAGAGATTTGAACGTCTTTGTAATTGACGATATGAAAAACTTTTTCTGGGACTATTCCCTAGGTGGAGATTGTGCATCGGCTGGCCCGTGCTAAACATGACCCGTAAGAGGTCGAGTAATTGACTGGGTTTGACCAAGCGGCTATCAAAATGCTCCAATGAGAGCGGATGGCTGGTTAACAGAAAAACGGGTGGAAGATACAGATGGCAAGAGATTGGTTTTTAAGGTTGGAACCTCATAATCTAATATTACAAAAAAGGTGCTATTTCAGAAATCCCTAAGATTGGAGACCCTCTCTCTTTTAGTCAAGGTTTTCTCTTTAGAGAAAAAGTTGTATGTCAACATCCGCAAAACATAAAGAAGGACTAAGAAAGCATTACAAATGCGCCGTACTCACGATAAGCACCTCTAAGTATTGGACTAAACAAGAAGGTGCTAAGGAGCTCGGCGACCTATCCGGCGAAATAGCGCAAAAACTCGTGACGAAAAACGGTCATGTTGTGGTCTATTACGATGTGCTGCCGGACGATGAAGCTAAAATCCGGGACGGCATAACAAAAGCTTTGGGCACAGAAGCCGAGTTCGTCATCACCACCGGCGGCACCGGCATGACAAAGAACGACCTCACAATCGAAGTTATATCAAAATTGCTGGAAAAGGAGATGCCGGGTTTTGGTGAACTCTTCAGACAGAAAAGCTACGAGGACATAGGCACCGCAGCAGTATTGAGCCGTGCAATCGCGGGTGTGATACACAAAAAAGCGGTATTTTGTCTGCCAGGTTCACCGAATGCCGTTAGATTAGCATTGGCTGAGATAATCATGCCTGAGCTCGCGCATATAATAAAACACGTGAGTGAATAATGAATTTCCTCGTGATGGGTGCCGGCGCATTAGGAACAGCATTTGGCGGTATGTTAGCCGCTGCTGGCAATGACGTCACGCTTATCGGACGAGAACGGTACATGAAACCTATACGAGAACGAGGACTCAGAATATCCGGGATCTGGGGCTCGCACGTAGTGAAGAATCTAAACGCAAAGTCCGAACTGAACGTAACCGATAAAACGGACGTGGTACTCTTAACAACCAAGTCTTTTGATACCGAATATACAATAAGAGCGTTGCAACCACATATTCATGCAGAGTCCGTTGTTATCAGCTTACAGAACGGTATCGGAAACGAGGAAACAATCGCAAAATACGTAGGAGCAGACCATACAATGGGCGGGATGGTCATCACCGGCTTTGTGATACCAAACCCGGGCGAAGTAAATGTGACTGTCACCGCAGATACGACAAAAATCGGCGCACTTAACAATAAAATCACGCCGCGATTGCGTGCACTCGTCATGGAATTCCAGGATGCTGGTATACCTTCGGATGCTGTGGATAACATCAAGGCGCATATATGGGCTAAAGCATTGTACAGCGCAGCTTTAAATCCGTTAAGTGCTATATTTAGAGTGGAATACGGCAGATTAGCCAATCCACATTCTTTTGCTATCATCGAAGATATGATCCACGAAGCTTTTGAAGTCGCGGACGCAGAAGGTGTGAAACTGTTCTGGACTCAAGCAGAGGAGTACCTGGAGTATCTACGGTCAACGCTGATACCGCAAACCAGCAAACATCTCTCTTCTATGCTTAACGACATAGAACTGGGTAGGAAGACAGAAATAGACTTTTTGAACGGCGTCTTCGTGGCTCTGGGTAAGAAGCATGACATAGCCACGCCTGTTAACGAAACTATCGTCCGGGTGATTAAATTTCTGGAGGGTGTATCACTTTATTAAATGTTTTTCATCGATGTGCACGAGGCATCAATTTATTAAAGCCCACCATCATCCTTTTGCTAATCCTATTGCCGTGTTTGGCGAAGAACGAGCCCACGATCGAAAGAATAATCACGTAAGTAACGACAAGCGCAAGTAATAGCTCAATCGAAGGCAACAGCTCGAGAACGCCTATTTCCATTACAATCATAATCAGCACGACAGAAAACTCGCCCCGTGGTGTCGTGTATGCCCCGACTCGCAATCCCGTTTCAAGCGAGCCATGCAGCCTCTTCCCGATGATTGCACCACTGACGAACTTGCCTAAGATAGACAAAACTATGAGCGCTAGGAGTGCGAGCACAAAATCGGCTGCGTTCAATGTTGCAAATTGGAATTCAAACATCATACCAAAAGAAAAGAAGAAAATGGTGAGGAATAAGCTCTTAAATGATATTATGGTTCCTAAGAGCTTCCTGAATGACTTGACTCCTGCGAGTGCAGAGCCTAAGAAAAATGCTACTATCACCTCAGAGATATGACAATGCAGCAAAATACCCATGAGATATGCGAGTGCGGAAAATCCGAATATGAGTGCAAAAATAAGCAGTACGGGTATTTCATCATCACGCTCGAATAGAGGCGCGATGAAGTTGCTCAGCCTTCTGATGAATGCTAAGATGAATACGATTAGTAGCAAAGTCGCTGCTAAGGACACGGGAATCATGGCGAGGCTGCCAGCCATAATAGAAGTCAGGATCACAAGCAGGATCGCCAGTATTATGTCCTCGAAGACCATCAGCCACACGACAGTCTCTGCTTCCGGGTAGATCAACCGTTTGTTCTCGATCAGCGAGGAAATGACTATTGCGGAACTGCTGATATATACAGCCGATGCGAGTATGAACGCCTCTACCAGGTTCAAGCCAATGACATGCCCCAGTAAAAATCCAACGCTAAAATTCACTACAAAGTCCGTACAACCTGCAAATAACCTTCGAGGCTCTTTTATGCCTTTGTAATTGAATTCCATCCCTATATAAAACATCAGGAGGATTACACCGATCTTACCCAGCCACGAGATGAAGTCGTATGACGCCTCAGAGGAGATAAGGCCTAAACCACTCTTTCCAAGTAATAAACCTGCGATTATGTATGCCGGGATCGAGGCCTGCTTTAGATATTTTGATGCCAGCCCGAGGGCTAAGCATGAGACCATTACAATAGCTAAATCCAACAGAAAGTTCATTTAGCCCGGTCCCAGAATCACCTGCTGACATGCCTTTATTTGCGCTCTCTCGCCTATCGCCACTATCAGGTCCCCCTCTTCAAAGACCATTTCCGGCGGCGGGCTAACGATGCTCTGGCCCTTTCGCGAAATTGCAACTACTGTGACGCCCGTTTTTTTACGGATTGCCAAATCCTCGATGCTTTTTCCTACTACTGACTTTGTTATCGGACATACATGGATGTGTATTCTGAGGTCCGAGATGTCCGCAAATGAGACCTCTACGTCTTCGTGCTCTATTGTGAGTAACGCACCGGTCAAAACGCTTCCGAGACGCCGGGCTTCTGCCGTTGTCAGCCTTGTAACCGTCGGCTTCGCGGCATCGGATTCTAATACATATAGTTCGATCTCGCCAGTCGTCAAGAATATGACCGCTACTTTATCGCCTTTTGGGCTTTCTATCTCATACTTCGTGCCTATCTCGGGAAGTTCGGATATTTGCATTTGACCACGCTCTCTTAGTTATATCATAAGCAAATGATAAAAACTAATTTTTAGCTGAGCACCCCGATTACTGGACTCATGCCTCTAATAATTGTGGGTGCAAGAGACGCTATAAGAGCCGCGTAAGCGTTTTTTAGTAAAGGTTTTTGCGTTGCAAAAAAGTTTGTCATAGCGAATCCAGCTCCTCAAACTTCTCTAACGATTTTTTCTTCCCTATAACCACCACGGTATCACCCACCCGTAATTCGTCCTCCGGCCCGAAATCCGATATGACTTTATCATCCCGTATGATAGCAACTATTGTCGCACCTATCTTCTCCTCAATCCGCAGTTCTTTTATCTTCTTATTTGCGATCTTCGTGCCGGGCCCCACTTTCAGGCTTTCTAACGAGGTCTCGCCGGCTGTCGTGGCGAAATCCAGGAAATCCACGATTGCTGGCTTTGTTAAGCTCCTCGCTAATCTTCTACCACCTATTTCTTCCACGATCACCACTTTTTTCGCGCCTATGCTGTATAACCTCTTAGCAGCCTCTTGGGAACTCGCTCGCGCTACTAACTCCAAATTCGTGTTCAGGTCTCTTGCCGTAATACAAAGCAATAAATTGCTACAATCCGAAGGCAGCGTGGATACCAACCCGGAAGCTCGTTCCACACCCGCTTCTTTTAGAGTCTCATCTTTTGTCGCATCGCCTTCCACTAAAGCTATATCCTTCTTCCTCAGTTCTTTTGCCACTTCCGCGTCGTGCTCTACCACTACAAAGTCCAAACCTTCTTTTCCAAATTCATCTGCTACTATGTTCCCGGTACGTCCGCCACCGCATATTATCTTGTGTTTATTCATCTTCGCCACGCTTCTCTTTACCCGCGCGATACCAAAAGCTTTGCTTAATCTTCCTTCTAATACTGATTCTATTATCTCGACTAACACATATAAGGCTACACCAACGCCCGCTATGATCAATCCCGCCGTAAATATTTTACCCTCGGGTGTCAGAGGGACGATATCCCCATATCCCACGGTTGTAACGGTAGCGATAGCCAAGTATAAAGCATTTAAGGGCTCGAGCCCTTCGATATACATAAAACCTACTGCCCCTATCATAACCACAGAGACTAATAGACTAACTGCAATCAATACGTGTCTTAAAGGTTCCATTATGATTATTATACTATTATCGCTTTAGTTATTTCCACTATTTTGTAAAAATCGTTCTCTTTGCTTTTATAGCTGGCGAATTCCACCTTGCAACACAAGTCCAGGCAGTTTTTTACTTTGGAATACATGTCCAAGTCCCTTTTCGCACTCAAAATATTCAACAGCTCGGTATTTAACAACTCCGTATTTAGCCCGAGTTTATACGAGAAATAAAACCGAATTGCACGTGAAATCTTCTCGTATGCGTCCTTCTCACGGTTGTTCCGGAATAAAAGTTCCGCTTCTTCCACCATCCTTCTTGCATCTCCCACGTAGTCCACGGTTTGCGCGGATTCCTCGGTAATAGGCTGCAATTCTGGTCTCTGTGCACTTTTGTGATATTTTTCATAAAGGAACCAGCCAGTAACAATAACCCCTGCAATGAGTATAAGGAGCCACCACAAAAGTTTGCTTTCTGCTTTCTCTTTGGGTGTGCTTTCTTCTAATCTAACATTCTGGATAGTACCGTGGATGTAATCCGCTTTTATCTTTCGTTCCGCGCTTTCATTCCGGTAGGGCACGGTTATCTGTGTATGGTTTTGAGCAATTTGATTGAAAGAAGGCTGTGTCTGATTGAATCCCGCAGCTCGTAATTGGGCATCGTATTGCTGGAACTCCGAGTTATTCGCAAGCTCTTTACTGATTTGTTCCTCCAACTCTTGCTGTCGTTGCATTTCCTGTTCCAGCTCTTTCTTCAATTGCCCTGAATTTTGATTCAGTTGATTATTCGCCACCCGCTGTTCTACACTGCCCTGCTGCTGACTACCTGATTGCTGTCCGCCCATTTGTATATTGAGCGAACTGCTGGTGGAAGACGCGGAATACGACGTGGATTGAATATTCGTGCCGCCACAGCGATAAATAGTGGTAATGCCCTGTTTCTGCTGTGCCTGCGGCATTGTACTATCTCCTTTCACCTCTATACTCTCTGTGTTTGATTCCACCATTTCCCTATCACCGGTATTAGGATTTGTAAACGAAATCGCCGCCGCATCTAAGGTATATTTACCGGCTTTGAACGTCACTATCGGCTCGTAAGCGAGTACCAGCTTGTCCATTGCGGGCAATGTAGCTTCAAGACATTGTATATCCAGGCCGTTATTACCAATAATATTCCTGTCCACTATTTGAATAGGTATCTCCTGCTTAAACGGGTTCTTGAACTTGAGTAGAATTGTCACGTCATCACCCACAATTATGTCATCCGCGTTCTGGACGATTTTACGCACTTCCAGCGTTTTCGCGGTTGATGCT
Source organism: Candidatus Methanophagaceae archaeon (assembly GCA_013374505.1). Lineage (GTDB taxonomy): Archaea > Halobacteriota > Syntropharchaeia > Alkanophagales > Methanospirareceae > QENJ01. The sequence continues at coordinate 12,629 of QENJ01000223.1, read as the reverse complement.
GTCGTGACTGCGAGCACGAACACGAACACTACAACCACGAGAATGGCCATTGTCTTTCTCCACGCGTTCATATCTCGCAACCACCCGGTGTTTACCATAGATGATATGTAATGATTATTTTAAAAGAACAATATTACGTAAACGCTTTGAATGGCAGATTTGACCTAGCAAAAAAAGACTTTACGTTTTAATGGTGAAATTCAAGTGGTAACTCTTTACGTTCTAAGAAACGGTTTAATTTTATAACTCGGGTGACTGCGCTTAATCTTTCCTCTTCCTCTCGTTCCTGGTACGTCCGAATCGCCCTGAGGAAATCAATTCGTCTGAACTCGGGCCAGAAGGGTGCGCAGAAATATGCGGCACATTCATTTCCCAACGCCTGCCAGGGCACGAAATTGCTCAAACGCATCTCGCCACCAGTCCTTATTATCAAATCCACCGCAGCCTTCGCTTCCGGCATCAACTCTCCATCTTCTATTTCGTGTATGTACAAATGCTGTGATACCGTCTCTTCATCTATTTCCGCCACAGATAGCAGACCTCTCTTCACTCTATCCCCTATTATTCGCACGGAATCTACTATCTCCATCCGGCCACTATAGGCTAACGCGATATACAACTTATGTTTGGTATACTGCTCTGTTACGCGTTCCGCTTTTCTTATTGCCGCCCTTACCGATTCGGGTAGTAAACGGGTATTTCCGATCGCTCTTATCCGCACACCATGCTTATGCACTCGTTCGTCCATGCTGATCTTCTCAAATTCCACGCACATCAAATCAAATAATTGTGCTATCTCTTCATCCGTCCTGCAAAAGTTCTCAATAGAAAACGCATATACCGTTAGTTGTTCCACGCCGAGATCGAAGCACCAATCTATCACATTTTCCGTTATCTCCGCACCGAAGTGATACGCTTCTTCCGTGGACACTCCGATCTTATGTGCGTATCGCCTATTACCATCCATGATTATCGCCACGTGCACGGGCAATTTCCGCTCTAAAATCTCGTCCTCCAGCATTTTCTCGTATTCGCCGTAAGCTCGTCTCCGTACCCAGTTGCGTAGTCCCATTGCGTTACGCAGTGCTCTCATCTTTACATTCATGTTCACGCACCAACCCCTCCTCGGAAGTCCATTACCTTTGCCTTCAGCGTGGAAAGGTTTACAAGCGTTGCACATCCGGGGACGGGATTCAGGTTAAACTTCTTTTGATACGATGTTTGTGATTGCCAAGTCCCAGAATTTAAAAGTAGCACGCCCCGATATTTCGCTATTCCGACTGTATGAGAATGCCCACAGTGAAATATCTCGGGAACAAAGTCTATCACACCGTAGTCCTGCCCATCAGGCACAATAGAAACGCTGTTCCCATATATTGGTGCTACATGCCGCTTTTTCAGCATTTCCACCATCATCTCCTCGGGCTTTGAATAATTCAGTCGCGATACCGCGCTGACAAAATCATCGAATGACTGACCATGATACATCAACACCAGCCGGCCACCGATTCTTATGTACGCAGGATTGCTCACGAAGTACGTATTATCAGGAAAATACGCCTGGAACTCCGCAGGCAGAGATGGCTGTGGCTCCGCACTTCTAACGGCATCATGATTGCCCGGCGAGACCACTACATGTATGTGCAAAGGTAAATCGTGAAAGTATCCCCCCGCTATTTTATATTGCTCGCCTATATCCGTAATTAACAAATCCTCTTCCTGTGCCGGGTATATACCGATCCCATCTACAATATCGCCGGCAACCATCAGATATGCAATATTGATTCTTTTTGATTCTTCAATTAGCCATTGAGTGAAATTAGCCCATGTCTCATCCAGAAATGTATTACTACCTACATGCAGATCAGAAATAAACACCGCATATACGGGCTCTTCAGAACGATGGGCGGATTTAGATGTGTGCGGCAGGGGTAATGATGACTGTGCAGACGGCGAGGAAATAGGCACATCCGGGAGTATAACCCTATTTCCAAACAAAAAACCGCCTTCGAGTAGAGTACCGGTAACGCCTATTATCTCATCCTGAACCAGTTCCTCATGAGGATGTAAGATTACGGGTATATGTCCTGACGGGTCTTCCAGGTCCACTCGGAGATTCCCTTTTGCCGTCTTATTTATTGATGCGACCATCCCCACTACGGAAACATCTTCTCCCACTCTGGCGTTCCGCAAGAATCGTATCTGACCACAATTCAGCCGCTTTTTTAGTATGGCACCTATCCTCTCGTATCTATTGAGAAACTGTAGTAAGAAGTTATTTTGGTCCACACCTCCGCCATTATTGGAGAACGATTTGATTATATCCGGTGCTGCTTGCTTTTGGAATCCGTTGTTTTTTCCCGCCTCTTTTGCACCGTTACCTTTGATAAACGCAGCCATCTGTTCTGTAGAAATCACGAATACCGAAGGCTCTAACGAATTAGCTACACTTTTTGCTATATCATTGATGTTAAAGTACAGGCCACCGTCCGCTTCGCATTCCACTTTATACTGACTTAATAAGTCAACAACCTCTGGCTGTACCTGCAATCCAACATCAGCAAACCTCTTTACTATTTCTATCTCCTCGTACTTGCCATTTTTAGCGGATATCATACCTTGTAGTCATGTATCTGGTGCGTTCCCCCCTATAACGCTTCTCTTGTTCCTTTACTAAAGCGCTCTTGTCTGTAGAAAAGTTCCTTTTTTACATCCATTCCTTTAGTTTCGCCTCGAAATAAGGCTTTGGCATCGCGCCCTGTATTACATCCACGGGTTCACCATTTTTAAATATGAACAGTGTGGGTATAGCCATAATACCAAATTCTGAAGCTATTTTTGGATTCTCATCCACGTTCAGCTTTCCAAATACGACCTTTCCTGCATATTCCTTTGCTAATTCATCTATTATCGGTGCAACCATCTTGCATGGTCCGCACCATGCAGCCCAGCAATCCACAATGATAAGTGGATATTTTCTTACTGTCTCTACAAAACTGGCATCGTCCATTATCAACGGGCGGTCTATCATCCCCTCTCCTTCTGCGCCCCCCGCTTTCATCGCTTTCATCTCTTCTTCCATTTCACGCATCTTTCGCTCCTTTAACCGCTCTATCTCCAAATCCGCCTCATTCACAACCCCTCTTACCTCTCCTTCTTCCATACTCATACACCTTCTCTGTATTTGTCTATAAACCTACAAATACGAACAAGTGTAAATATCTACCCTCAAAAGTTAAAAGCTTTATGTTCTTGACCTTCAGATTTTTTATATCGGGTTAAGTGCTTACATGATTTGTAGAGCAGTGTAGCAGTATCAATTCATTCTTTGTGCCAAATTCGGCTTTTGATATCTGTACCACTAAGCAAATAGATGTACCGTATTGTGGTTGCCTCTAAACGGTCATCGCCCTCTTATGAGTGGCATACCGCAGGGACCGTACAATACGGCTTGGTTTTGTAGCCCTCTATTTGCCATAGTAATCATCCTGCGCACGTTCGGCGAGGTCATACTACTCTTCGAAAAGGGCAGTTATTATATTCATCCTTAACATTTAAAGTTTTTTTTGCTTTATGTTCACTTTCATAACTGTCCTTCTCTTCATCGCCTGCAAGAAGAGCCATCATCCCTTAGAAGAGACCGTCTGCGGCAGTGTTCGCTTATTATATCGGATCGGCTTATTATTCCCATCAGTTCTTTCTCTCTTTCTCGCGCCACCACAGGCAACCTGCCAACGTTATATTTATCCATCTTTTGTAGTGCATCTTCCAGAAACTCGTCGGGATAGGCTACTATCACGTCCCGCCTGCACATTTGAGCTATCTTTTTATAGACCCCACCCCGCTCTCTTTCTTCTTCCAGGTCCATTATGCTCGTTATGCCTACTAATCGCCCTGCTTCATCCACCACTGGATATGTTATGTGCCCCTTTTTCTCCGCGAAATGGATACCTTCTCGCACGGTCTTAGTTCCAGGAAGGCTCAGCAAATTCTTCGTATAGGCATCTGCCACTTTTATGCCTTCCAGTATATCAACCATGAATTCCCTGCGGTGTGCCGGTGAATCTTTCCTAACTTCATATTGCTCCGGATAAATCGTCCTTCTGCCTACCAGCGAATACGCCGGTATTATAGCAAGTAAAGCGGGAACGAAGAGCGTATAAGAACCTGAGATTTCACATACGATGAAAAGTGCGGTGAGTGGTGCATTAGCAGCCGCGCCGAAGAAGGCAGCAGCACCGATAAGGGAAAATATCCAGGGGTTTGTCACCGTTGCCGGGAAGAAATAGCTGAGAACCTGCCCTACTACCCCTCCCACAGCCGCACCCATGGCTAATGACGGTATAAATGAGCCCCCGCTACCACCCGACCCCATAGTTAAAGCGGTCCCTAATATCTTTGCAACCGCGACAAACGCCAAAACGCTCAACGTAATCTTGCCATAGAACGCCAATTGTATAAAGCCATAGCCACCACCAAATATCCCGCTTGCTATTTCAATACCTTTCTCTACGTCTTGCTGCGGATTCAGGATGAAATAACCGATTAGGAACAGGAGGCCAAGCAGAAGTCCACCTATTGCTGGTTTGATCCAGTCGGGACCCTTCAATGTGTCGAAGAAAAAAGATCTTGATACTTGCAATAATTTGGTAAATGCAATAGCAAAAGGAACACATATTATTCCAAGACACAGGAATAGAATTAATGAGAAAGGAGTTAACATTGCCGTGATGTCATAATCGCCTATTGCATAGATATTACCAAATCCAAAGACGGTGCAGGAAACGATATACGCCGCGATAGAGCATATTATCGCAGGAACTAATGCCTCTATTTCCATATCACGTCGGTACAGCGTTTCAATACCGAAGAACGCACCGCCGAGTGGTGCTCTGAACATAGCCGCAATTCCGGCACCTGCCGCTGCCGCTAGCACTTTACGCCGTTCCCTTTCGTCTAATTTCAATAATCTACCAAATAGTGAACCTATAGTCGCACCCAGCATTGCACTTGGGCCTTCTCTTCCCGCACTGCCACCCGTGCTGATTGTTGCCACCGAACATATTCCTCTTACCAGCCCGTCCTTGCCTGTTATTTGCCCTCTTTCATTGTGAAACGCATCTATGAAGACGTCAGTTTCGTGGAGTTCCGGTTTCGTAACTGGAAGTAGTTTGTATTTTATTATACCGCAAATCAAACCACCCAATGCCGGAACAAGGGCTAACAGAATTAGAAAAAACGGATTTGTGAATGCACCACCCAGTAGTGGGTAGAATACGAATACATCTGGCTCATTTCCGGGTGAGGGGGGGTGGTATCCACCAAGGGCTTCTAAAAAGAATAAAGTACAGTAATTTAAAGCTAAAAAAAAAGCGACTATGGCGAGACCTACTATAATCCCTATGAGCGCATAATGGAATGTCTGTTTAGCCCAAGTTTCTAACTCCCTTATTTCGCCCGTCACTTTTCATCACGTCCCGTTTAAAAAATCTCTCTGATACAATATATTCCACTATTAATAAAACATGAACTACAAATATCTCACAAAAGAAAGCATTATACGGATGCACAAGCATAGAAAAGAATGGAGAACTGCTCAAAAAGCTAGCTAAGGTGTAGAAAGCGAAGCGCTTTGCAGGCCGAGATGCACCCGATTTTAATTTCATTCAGAATTTATGTATAAAGATTTATCCTAACGTTTTGGTATGGTTGCGATGAAGGTGCCTGATACAGGATAGCCCTTTTCTTGTTCAACTTCAGAACTGTGTCGTGATAAAGAGGAATAGTAAATGTAAAAAGTAATATCTTCTTTCATTGTTCCTTTCAGAAACTTTGCCGGGACAAAATTCTTGTTTTCTGATTTTAACAGTTGTCATGATTTTTCGATTGTGATTTCTTTTGTATGGTCTCAAATTCTCAACTTCACTGGACTTTTTCCTTTGCATTTATGCATAAGGCCATTATATCGAATATTTTCGAGAAGAAAAGCAACAGAAAAGCTTTTATAGTGATTTGACGTATTTAATAGTTAACTTAAAAGAGATGGGCGAAGTGGAAGCGAGAGGGAAAGGGTAACAAGGCAGGATCTCCGTCATGACAGGCATACGGTCTCTCTACTAACGGATCATTTAGTATTTTCGCCGAAGTATCGCGGGAAGGTATTGCTAGGGGATGTGGCGGAAGCGTTGGAAGAGATTATCAGGGAAACCTGCAAAGAGCTGGATATTGAGGTTATAGATATGGCTGTGAACGTGGATCATATACACCCTTTTATAAAATACCCGCCGAAATATTCTGTTAGTTGGATAGCGAAGCGGATAAAGGGAAGGAGTAGCAAACTGTTAAGGGATCAATTTCCGCCGCTTAAGGAGTGGTGCCCGGGTCACCTGTGGGCGCCATCGTGTTACCACTAAACCCTTTTAGAAAAAGCGTTTACGGAAAAAAAGGTTTCGCAGCAAGGCTGGGAAGTGGTAGAGCAGTATATCTCGGGGCAGAAAGGTTACGAGAAGACCGGTACTGTACCGGAGATAGCCAAAGAAAAGGAGAAAGCACACAAAACCTGGTACACATCGCTTTATAACAAACTTTTTGGAGGGAAGCATCACGAATAGAAAAAAATCGAAAAACTTTTATATACCTATGACAAATCTGTAATCATAGTGTAGTTTAAGTTGTCGGCACTCGTGCTTAAGTGCAGGCCCTATACTTAAGTACTTATATTATGGTAAAGTTATATAAAGGAAAAATTTATAGTAGAATTGATAACGATGAAAAGAAAAATTGTGGAAGGTATCACAGTCAAAAGAGTTCGCCCAGAGGGATGTATACACAAACAATGTTCGGATATAAAACGTTAGCTGACATTCCATTTTATATTCATGCAATTCATAGAAAGGAGGTTGAATCAACATGGGAGTGCTTAGTCCCCTCATTAGTGCCATCATAGGTCTTGTGGTTGGTACCCTCTTTGGGGGCTGGCTTGAGAGGATCCTATATCGGCCCCGTGTGGTCATAGAGATTGAAAGCGAGTCTCCTTATCTACGTGGGGAGGGAAAATATGTAAGCGTTGTGGTTTCCAATAAAGGTCAGACTGCTGCAATTGATTGTGTTGGTTCTATTAGTATAGATGAACTTAGCCCAGATGCGCTGCTCTCACCTAACGATGCTCTCGAGGATGAGAAACTACCACTTGAACCCAAACTTGAACCCAAGGATCAATTGCTCAGGTCAGAAAGTTTTCGGGAAATTAACAGGGAGCTTTTATGTTGGGCTCATATAGGCAACCCCCCCACCTATACCATTAACCCAGGCACTAAAACCTTACTGGATGTCTTTAAAGCGATTGAACGCGACACCTCTGACGGATGGTATTTGATTATTCCTTCCGAAGCGGGTTGGAAAACGTTGCGGGTTCGCCTTAAGGATGGTAACTATCACGGTCGTCTCGTGGTGAGTCCTAAGAATGGACCCCCAAAAATTAAAGAATTCGAAATTAGGCCGTCTTCAGAAGCTAAGCCACCTTTAAAAGGCCCTCAACTCGTCCTGAAGGAACATTGGCTAACAGCATGTTTGCGGTTCGCTCCGCACATCTAAATGCCTTCGGCACTTCACAAACATGTGGAACGTTATATGCAAAAACACTTGAGAAAAAGTAAAAGATGCATGAAAGAAAAGGTAGTTCAACCATCAGGGATGCCTCGGAATTTATTCCGAGTGTGGATAGGCTGGGGCTTCCGAAGGAGGAAATAAATGAAGAAGAGAGGTATAGTATTCTTAATGGCCATCGTAGTGATTGCATCGAGTATATTTTTTTCTGGTTGTGTTAAGGTGATACGAGATGAACCAGAGGATGTTCTATTCTCTTTCGCGGAGTACATGGACGAAGGAAAATACGAAAAGGCTTGCGCTATATGGGTAGATCCTGATACTTTAGAATCTTATTTATTGGACGATCCATCAATACTGGAAGAGATGTATGGAGAGAAAGGTGAAAGAATAGAAATACATGACCTAAAGGTCATTAATAAAGAAAAAATTGAAGATGATAAATATGTGATCACAATGTCCTTTAAAGTGATTTATGACGGTGAGATGGAAGTTGGAACAGGGAACTACACAGTCGTAAAAATTGACGGAGAATGGAAAATAGCGGAAAAAGCTCATGGATTTGAGTCAGTATTTGCGATATCCCTCTTTGGTTGTGTAGAACAATCTGCACCACCAACCACAACAGCAGATACAGCAATCTTACACGCTACTGTTATTGATAAAACTACTGGAGATCCCATTGAAAATGTAATTGTGTATCTTGGTTCTAGAGGGGCATCTGGAAAATGTTATACTGATAATGAAGGTGAATGTCTAATTAAAGATTTCGTATGGGGATCTTATGGCTTAGGCATCTTTAAAAAAGGATATAATCGTTATACAAAATCTAGCCATTTTGATAAAGGAGATAATTATATCACCGTTGAATTAGAGAAAAAATCTAAAATTCTAACTTCTTTAACCGTAGAAGGAACTGTTATAGAAATTATAATCGCCGAGGGAACCGATAGCGAAAATCACTATTATAAAATCAGGGATAATGAAGGAAATGAGGAATACCTATTTAATGAAATTGGTGTGAATCAAGGTTTTGAAGAATTTGTGAATAAAAAAGTCAGTATAACTGGTTTCAAAGAAACAGGATTTATTGGATGGCAACACGAACAAGTTGAAGGAATTTATGTTGAAAGTATTGAATGAGTATGCCAGCCCTATTTTCTATATTTTACTCCAGACGACTTTGGATTTTTCGGCTTTGCCGAACGTCGCTCTAAAATCCAACCTTTGCTAACGCTCAGGGAAACTAACAGCGATTAAGAGGTTACGCTCGGTTGCACCTCGCTCCACCCAAATTTCTCACTACGTTCGGAACTTCTCTTAATCGCATATGTTATATGCAAATCGAAATAAAAGTAAAAGATGTACGAAAAAAAAGTATGTACAACCACCGAGGATGCCCCGCAATTTATTGCGGGGTGGAGTGGATGGGGCTTCTTCCGTGATTGCCTTCATACCTGCTACATTTTAGCACTTACCTTTCACATGCTCCGTAGCCCACAAAATCATCGCTACTATATCCTCCTCGTTCCATCTTGAGGATTCTATCACCAGATCGTAAATAGAAAGGTCGTCCAGATTTAGCCCGTAATATTGCTTGTATCGCTTATATTCAGACCGTTCTCTACTTTTCATTGCGTGAAGTGCCTCACCGTAGCCTATATTTTCACGTACGGTAATTCGCTTTGCTCTTATTGCCACTGGCGCTTTCAACCATATCTTTAAATCGGCATCCGGGACAATGAATCCGGACAATCTACCTTCTACTATGGCATTCTCCGTTTCCATAGCTTCTTCACGCTGCCGTTCATCTATCACCCTATCAAAATCGTCGTCATTCTCAGCCATCTCGCTGAACTGTTCCAACGGCAATTTCTTTTCCGCTGCCATTTGACGAAACACAGCACCCGCGGAAATTAGTTCCAGTGACAACTCCTTTGACAGTAACTCCGCAACCGTTGTTGTACCACTGCCCGGGAGACCGCTTATTGTTAGTCGCATAAAACGCTTGTAATAAGTATTATCTAATCAAGGATATAGTTCTTAATATTGGTTTGATACTGCACAACAAGATATTGCTGTTTAGAAGTACGAACTTTTAATCACCCTTTTATAACACCAATAGCCCGGAACGCTGCTACTTTCCGCGCTATGCCGGACACTTCACAACTCCGAACCACAACCTCCGGGTCTTTATACGCCGCGGAAACTTCCTCTGCCAGCTCGCCATACTTATCAAACGGGATGCCTTTCTTTCGCCTCATATCCCGCTTGCTGCGTTCGCGTGCTTTTACCAATATGCCCCGCTTAGCCAGCTCATCTTTCACTTCGCTACCCCTGTATTTCCGCATTGCCGCTGTTCTGCTCATCTCCCTGCCAGAGCCATGAGCGCAGCTACCAAAAGTCTCTTCCTTTGCTACTTCGGTACCCACAGCTAAAAAACTGCGTGTGCCCATCGAACCGGGAATCAATACAGGCTGACCGGTGCTTCTATAAATCTCGGGTAACCGTTCATCTCCAGCCGGAAACGCTCGTGTTGCGCCTTTCCGGTGTACACACAATTTCTTCTTCTTGCCGTCCACTATATGCTCCTCCTCTTTCGCGATGTTATGTGCGATGTCATACACCAGTTTTATATCCATATCTTCCGCGCTTCGTTGAAGCACATCCGCAAATACTGTCCTTATCCAATGTGTCGCAAGCTGCCGGTTCGCAAATGCGTAATTCGCACACGCGCACATCGCCTCAAAATAATCCATGCCCGTATCGCTGCTCAAATACGCGCAAGCTAATTCACGCTCTAAACTGAGAATCCTAGATAACGTTGCATCCTTATTCATCTCGCGTTCAAAAGTCCTCAAGTAGAATGCGCAAACGCCATGTGAGAAGCCTCTACCACCGGTATGAACTAAAATAGTCACTTGACCGTTCTCTTCTATCCCAAATGCCTTCGCAAGCTGTTCATCAAAAATCTCATCTACCACCTGTATCTCCAAAAAGTGGTTCCCCGAGCCGAGCGTACCGAGCTGTGGCGCACCCCGTTTCTTTGACTTCTCGTCTATCTTCTCAGTATTTGCCGCTTTTAATCTGCCTCCCTCTTCCGTACGTTCTATATCTTCCTCCCAGCCATAGTCGTTCTCAACGCACCATTCCGTGCCACCCATGAGCACCTCATCTAACTGGCGATTGGACAACGTCACTTTGCCTGAGAGCCCAAGTCCTGCGGGGATATACTCAAATAAACGGTCTAATATGTCTGGCAGATGAGGTCGGACATCCGCTTCACGTAGATTTGTCTGAATAAGCCTTACACCACAGTTTATGTCGTAACCAACACCACCCGGTGATATGACACCTTCCTCAAAATCCGTAGCCGCAACGCCGCCAATCGGGAAGCCATAGCCCTGATGTCCATCGGGCATAACCAGCGAGTATTTCTCTATTCCGGGGAGCGAAGCGACATTGATTGTCTGTTGCAGCGTTAGATCGCCCTTTATCTTTGCTAATAGTCCCTCTGATGCGTATATCCTCGCGGGTACCCTCATGTAGTCCTTATACGATTGCGGCACTTCCCATACATCTTCCCTCACTTCCGTTAACGGAACATTCATCTTTGATGCCATTGCTCTTCCAACTCTTTTGTTATGTAATACTAAAGGGCACGATAACGATTTCGTGTTACCGCGGTAGTTAATACTACGATCTGAATAACAACTTCACTAGGTCATCTCATGCGCCCATCGTCTGTTGACCCGTGCCTAAAGCTTCTCGCAACTGCTGCTGTAACTGCTGATATTTCTTCTGTACTCGCTCTTCCTGCCGCTCCAATGTCTTCCGCCTCAAATCGTAAGTCTCTTTCTTCTCTGACAGATCGCCTTTCACTTCTTCTTTACCCACCTTTATCATCAATTCGCCGACATTCTGGTAGACTACGGAATTGTCATCTAGCTTCCCTAACTCCGTTAATGCACTTTCTGAGTCCTTCAGTAGTGCCTCTACCTTCATCTTCTGCCTTGCCACTGCTTCCAACTGCGCTTTTAGCTGCTGGAGCTGCGCAAGTTGACTTTGCAACATCGGTGGGATTTCGCCACTTCCACTCATGTTATTCTATCACCTTGTTTTTGATTGATACGCATTTCACTTAAAATCTATACTTTTGGCAACTTATAAAGATAACATGCGAGAAGAAAAGGTAGGGATATTGGTCATCTCTTATGGGTCGAGAGCGGCTGCGATGATAGATGCACTGAGCCGAAGCGAAGAATATAAAGTGCGTTTTTACATTGCGGACAAACAGAGTAATCCATTTAACGTGAAGCATGCCGCGAAGCACGTGGTCATTCCCGATTTGGATATTGCAACGATATGCGACTTCGTCAAAGCGAATAAAGCCGAGATAGATTTCGGGATCTGTGGTCCTGAGCAACCGATAATCGGGGGTGTTAGGGACGTTATTGAACGTGAGACCGGTGTGGCGATGATATGCCCCACGAAAAGCTATGCGATAGAAGAGAGTAAAGTTGCGCAGCGAATTCTGCTTGATGAATGTTGTGCTGATGCGAACCCAAAATTCAAAGTGTTTCCGCGGGCTGAATATGCAAGTGTAGGCGATGTGAAGAGTGCAGTATGGCAATTCTTAGATGAAATTGGTGATGAAGTAGCGGTGAAGCCTGATACGCCAGCGGCGGGTAAGGGTGTCGGTGTCTGGGGTGACCACTTCACGAGTAGAGCGCTTTTATTTGAGCATTTTATGTCTGTTTTTGAGAGTACCGATGTGCTGATAGAGGAGAAGGTAATAGGTGAAGAATCGAGTTTCCAGGCGTTTTGTGATGGTAAAAGGCTCGTACCGCTTCCCGACACGCGGGACTACAAACGCGCTTTCGATTCAGATTCGGGGCAGAATACAGGGGGTATGGGGTCTTACAAAACGGAAGTTGATTGGCTACCGTTTATGAACAAGAAAGATAGAGCAGAGGAAGAGAAGCTGGCTCAGACGCTATTCCGCAGACTTCGTGGTGACGGAA
>QENJ01000222.1 GCA_013374505.1 Candidatus Methanophagaceae archaeon | reverse complement strand
ATCGAGAACGCTGCTATCATCCGCAAGGACATGAAAGGTAAGCTCCACATCAAGGAAGCCGCAGAGAGGAAGGAAGCAGGCAAAGGTGTAGGCGTAGGTCTTGTCGTGGGCGCAGCCTTAGGCGTGCTTACCGGCGGTGCCACACTGGTCCTGGCGGCCGGTGGTGCCGTTGTCGGCGGTTTAGCTGCTAAACTGCATGACACCGGCTTTGACGACAAGCGTCTGGAGACAATGGGCAGATCGCTAAAACCAGGTACTTCTGCTATTGTGGCTCTTATCGAGCACAAGTGGGTGGGTGAACTGGCACAGGCACTGAGCGAAGCCGGTGCGGACATGCTTACGCAGGCAATCTCAGATGACATCGCAACCCAACTTAAAGAGGATCGTGAGGTGGCATACACCGTGATCGCATCTGACGAGGGTGCGGTTTCCGATCGTGTTGTGGTGGGTAAGGACGACACAGTAGATGACCGCGGTGCGAACAAGCTGGCTGATAAGTAGCGGCGTTTTCGCGGCATGCCTGTTTCGGGTAGCGGAAACCCTATTTGATCATTCCGGGGGAAAAAAAACTCAGATTACAAAAATGTGGCACGGGGCATCAGCCTTGGTGCCTCAGTTTTTTTTTGTGCACGTTGTAATCCAAGAACCCCAGCTCCGATCAACTGCTGGGATAAGAACGCTACTCTGCGATTAATCAGACACTACGCGTTTTTAGGGGCATGCCGTTGGGTAAACAATTTGTGTTTGTTTATAAAACTTTTTCCTAAAATGTTTTAGTGTTAATCTCGTGAAATCTCATGGTTAGTACAAAAGTCAAAATGATGTAACAACAATTTCCATTGCTTTATGGGCGTCTACCAATTCAAAACCGTTGATTAGTTCGTCTAAAGAGATCTGATGTGTAATTAACTCTTCAACCGCTATTTTCCGTGCTGCTAAGATCTTCAATGCTTTTCGATTCTGTTCAGAGGTACATCCGTAAGCGCCAACAATTTGGAGCTCTTTATAATGTATCATATTATGATCTATGGGAATATTTTCATATCCGTGTGGCAGACCAGAGAAGAATACAATTCGTCCGCGTTTATTTAGCATTTCGATACCCTGAGCAATAACTTCCGGATCGGAACATGCAGGAATAACCACGTCTGCACCGTCCGTTATTTCTTTTACCGCTTCCACGGGGTCGTCTTTTGTCGAGTCAATAAGATAGTCCGGAGCGACTTTTTTAGCAAATGCAATTCTTTCCGGGCTGTTTTCTATGAGTATTACTTCAGAAGCGCCGGAAATATGTGCTAATTGACGATGTAAATGACCTAAAGGTCCTGCACCAAAGATTACGACTGTATCACCCAGTTTTATTTTGCTCAGTTCTTGTGCATTGATGCAACAGGCAAGAGGTTCTGCAAGAGATGCCGCCTCAAATGATAAAGAAAGGGGTATCTGATTTATGCAGCCATTTTGAACGCCATTTGCAGGAACGAGCATGTATTCGGCAAACCCGCCGTCATGATGGAAGCCTATTATTGACATTTTATCACACATGTTTGGAACGCCACTTATACAGAAAGGACAGCCACCACATGGAAGACCAGGAGCTACTTGTACTCGATCGCCTGCATCGAATTTGTGGTTGCCTTTTCCAACTTCTATTATCGTTCCTGCGAGCTCGTGTCCGAGTATGCGTGGTAGCTTAAGATCACGATGACCTGAGTGGAACATCTTCGTATCGGTTTTGCAGATTGCGCATGCTTCTAATTTTAGTAAGACATCACCGGAATTGCAAGCGGGTCTATCTACCTCCGTGATCTCCAAGTCTTCTATGCCACTTAGAACTGCTGCTTTCATTTGGCGTCCACCTCTTCTAACAGACGTTCCAGTTTCTTCTCTCCAGGTTCCGGATCTAAGTTCTGTTCCCTTACCCAATCTGACAGTTTATTAATCGCTCGTCCGGATTCAAGGATCCTTTTTGCCTTCTCGAAGCCGTCCTTAATATCTCGGGCTTTGCCCGCCAGGTAAAGAATGGGCGCAGTATTGAGACAAACGATTTCATGCCTTGCGCTACAATCCGTACCTGTTAATAACCTGAGGAAGCGTAAAGTTTCCTCTTTCCTGTTTGTAGAAGATAGAAGGGCATGCTCCTCGGTAGATTGGATTCCAAGGTCATCTGGGTTAATAGAGTAGGACGTAATCTCCCCATTTTCATGTAGTTCGTTAACGAAAGTCTTGCCCATAGTGGAGATTTCATCTATGCCTTTAGTCCCATCACTATTCAAGCCGTGAAATACAATAGCGCGACGGTAACCGATATTTCGCATCGTCAAGGTAACGGGTTTGATTAAGTCCCTGGAATATACACCCCTTACGCCGTACTGTGGAAGTGCGGGATTGGCGAGAGAGGCAGCAATATTCAGTGTTGTCCCGAACCGGATTTGGGACAGAACCCTTGCCAGCGCCGGATGGATTCTGTGACTCATGCCATTAAAGATACCAATCCCCGCTTTTTCTATGCTCCTTTTTACTAGTTCCGTGTCACATTCAACGTCAATCCCTACGGACTCCAAAATGTCAATAGCGCCGCAATTGGAGGTGATGGCTCTTGCGCCATGCTTGGACATATATACACCATCAGCCGCAGCAACGATTGCAGCAGCGGTACTGATGTTAAAGGTCTTGAGTGCGTCCATACCAGTGCCGCAGTTTTCGACCAGTGGCTGAGGTACCGTTGGTGTGACTGGCACGGTATCAAGTTCATAGATGGCGTCCCAAATGCCTGCTATTTCTTCTGGTGTCTCCCCTTTGGCGGTTAGTGCAGCTAAGAACGCACCCTGTTGCAAATCAGGCTGCTCGTTCAGTAGCACTTGACGGAACATCGCCCTCACCTCTTCGCGTGTGATCTCCTCCCCCTGTATGAGTGCATTAATCTTCGTACCGAAATCTTGTATAATTTTATCCATGTGGAGAAGGAAAAGGACCTCTACATTTAAAGCTTACTATTCGCATTACACATGTAACGTAAATGTGGGTGATCGGATGGAACCGATAAACATACGGCTGCCAAAAGAGAAGATACAGCGGATTGATGAAATCGCAATAAAGAACGGTATCAAAAGGTCAGAGGTAATAAGACAGGCGTTAACAATTTAAAGAGAATATCAAAACGAAACAAACCGGTATAGGTATTACTGTACTTGGAATCGGTAATGAAAAGGGATTGAAAATGGGTAAATCATTAAAGAATGACATAATCGCTGCTGTAGGTGTGCCAAAGGTGGGGTATGAAGTGATAGACGCCATAAATGCCAATGCCCGGGACATCATAATTATCGGCGGCTATCAAATTAAGATGGAGCGTGGAATAGAAGAGCGTTTAAAGGTAGATATTGAAAAATCCGCGGGACCTTCAACGGTTATCCTTCTTACAATGGAAGAAGAGAATATAGAGCAGGTAAAAAGAATAATTAAGAAACCATTTCGAGTTTGGGGCGAATAATATGAAAAAGCTTTCTTTCCGCAAAGTGTTTCTGATGCCTCTGCGTTCTTTGCACACTCTGCGGTAAAACTTGAGGATATAGTGATTTCACAGGAAAATTCGACATGTTGAGTCCTACTATTATTTCGCTTACTATTCCTATGACCGTTCTTATTCATAAACTTACTCACCTTTTACTCCACTCGATGAACATTCCTAGGGTGTTCTCACCGCTCATTTCCCGAATAAAAGCATCATTAGACGTTTTAAAGTATTCCAGATCAAGTGCCTTATCAAGCATAGGCTCCTGTTTCCCTATAAAACTTCACGAATTGCCGTAATCTTCTCCTTGAGGCACCATATATCGCAGCAACAAAGCTCTGTGCTTTCACATTTGTTTATTACCTGTTCAACTGCCCATTCAATCTTTTTATCTGTTAGCTTCACCATAAGTTGAGGTGAAGTTTCTTGACGAAATAATTTCGGGACTATACATCTTTACAGATAACTACCATCTTTATAAATGAAAAGAGATAGAATATAATGAAAGAAAGTTGCTTGTCATTGAAAAGGGGCGAGGAAAATGGATTATGAAACAGCGTTGAAAACTTGCTCTGCGGAAGTTCAAGCTGCGATTAAATGGTTAGAAGAGCAAGTAAGATTTGACAGAAGAAAATTAGAGAATTGGTCAAAAGAAGAAAGAGATCGAGAATATATTTCGCAAAGATTAAGAGCTAAATATTTCTGTAGCGATGCAATAGAATTTTACGTATTGAGTAAAGTAAATTCCCCTCTGTTAACAGATTTTTTAGATGCTTCGAAAAATGAAGAGTTTTGGTTGGATGAACATGACCCCGATGCATTTGCTATGTTTTTGTTTGAGGATCCTTATCTTTTATGGTACTTATCAAAAGTGGGTTTGGATACAAACGAGCTTTTTAAAGAGGTTTTAGAGATATTCATTAAAAAGCCACAAACATTGGAAGGAAAAATCCCCCCAGGTGGTCTTTCAGACATTTCCCACCCGTTGTCCTTAAGTGTTTTAGTATCAGTAGAGCCTAGCTCAGAGGCCACAGATTTGGCGGTGAGGTATTTTTTGGATAATTTAGATAAGTTTAAGAATCCTTATTCTTGTGATTTAGACTATGAGTATAGTCATTCAGAAACTCTCGCCATTGGTGTGCTTGCTCTTTGTGAACTCGATTATTTGAAGTATAAAGAAACAATAGAAGACTTATGCAAAATCTTAAAAAGTGATTTTGAACAAGGAGTGGAAGGTTATTGGGGTGAAATTGATCAGTGCTCAGATGGAACAACATATCTACCACTCAAAGAAACATCATTGGCTATTGAAGCACTCGCAAGGGTTTTTGGACCAAATGATGACTGCGTAATAAAAGCTATAGAGTCGATAAAGAGAGATCAAAAAGAGGATGGAAGCGGGGGAAACATATATGATACAGCTTATGCTTGTCTCGCATTAATAAGTGCTGGAGATGGTCCAAAAGTATCTTTAGATGAAAATGAGTGGAATGAACTGCGAACAAAGCAAAAATTAGAGCTTACAAAACCAATGTTCATTCAAACTTCTCCAAATCTTGGCGTAACGGAAATCAAAGAAAAAATCAGTGAAATGCTAAATAACGCAAATGAGCGGATATGGATCTGTTCCAGATTTATAACAGAATTCTGGACGGATATCATGAACTTGAAGCGTGAGAAACCAAATCTCGATGTGAAGATAATAACACTTCCGAGGGTGGAAGCGTACAATAAATATAAAGGTGCGGGGAGAAAATTTGTCCAGCCAGCTTTTGATGCTCTTCAAAGACTTTTAGGAAATGATTTTATAACTGAGCCACTTTTGCATGCTCGTTTGTACATCGTAGATAATGAAGTCCTTGTTTCCTCAGCGGATATTTCTTCTGAACAACTTGAGAAAGAATTTAATGCAGGCATATGGACAAGAGATGAGGAAACTGTGGAAGCGGCGATAAAGTTTTTTGAAAATATTTGGGATGAGTCTAAAGATGAAACACAATCAACAGAAGTGAAACGGAGTTAACATGGACAAAATCGAACTTCACTCTGAATTCCTCTCTATGTCTTCAAGTTTTATTGTTTTCCCCTCCACAAATTCTTTCTCAGCTTCTTTTAACAATATTATCTCTTCATCCGTCAAAATTCTATCCCTGTCTATTATATGCTCCTTTATGTACGCTATCTCCTTCTTTATCTCTCCTATCTCCTTAAGTATCAAAGCAACGTTAGCATCTTCCATGCCTATCACCTCTACCCTATGATCATATAAAGCATTCGTTTTTGGTTAATAAAGTTACGATGCCTCTCTACACCTTACAGGCGGCAGGTTCAATTTCGGACAGCGGTTTCAGTATATGCGATGTTTTGCGGAGCGTAGCGGAGTGAAATATGGGAGAGCGAAGTGCAACGAGCGAACCGCATATATACTGTGTTAGGCGACCCGAGCGACGTTAGAAGCGAGGGTGCAACGTGGCTTTTGCGTATTTTCAAGTCTCTTTTTATCCATTGTTAGAGTGAAAAAAAATTCGTTTTGGACGGAGGACAGAGGGGAATTAAAGGGGTGAATGCCAGTAGCCCAAAACTCCCTATTTCTTTTTAGGAATACTAGGAAATCTCACAATTTTTCCAAGTCCATCATAAATCGCTTTTCTGCAAGCTTTTTGATATGCTGTATCTTTATTTTCTTTTAAATATTTAGTCACAACAAATAAATCGGTTGTCTTAATTAGTAGTATTTTTTCTCTTTCAGCACCTATTTTACATTTTTTAGTAAAATCCAAAGTTCTTTCAGCTGGATTTTTCAACCTTTCAGGATTCCCAAATAAAATTCCAAATGCTTTTTCTTCAACTTCTTCTCTTGCAAAATCAGCATTTAAAGATTCTAATAATTGTCTGAATTTTGTTATATATCTTTGTTGTCTTTACCTTCACATTCTCCAATAAATCTGTGTCCTTCAGGGCTAGTTATAACTTGATCTAGTTCAAGTTCTCCATCATCATAATTTTCTGCTTGGTATCCTAAAAATTTCAGAGATTCTATTACGGCATTTTCAAGTGGTTTACCTTGTTCAAAAAGTAAGTCTTTTAATGCTTGTTCTTCTTCTAATTCTACTTGTAATTTTTCATTTCTTAGTTTTATTTCTTCTATTTCCTTTGTATTTTTATCAATAGCTTTTTTTGTTTCTAATTCTTTTTCCGTGGAAAATTGCTTTAGCGTAGCCCATTTTGGAAGTGGTGTTTTTTTAGATTCTTGTGCTAATTGTTGGTTAATACTCAAAAGGCAATCTATAAAATTATTGCCAAATTTTATTGCATCTTCAGTCCAGTAACTCTTATCTTCTTTTTCATCATATCTAGTAAATTTTTCTTCATCGTATTTTACATAAGGCAACACAACCAAGTGTCCGTCTCCACTTTTATAGACTGCGCCTAAAGTTTTTGTTTTATCTTTTCCTGTAAATATGACTTGAGCATTTTCAACATTTTCTAAATAAACTGTGTAGAGAGGCATCGTAACTTTATTAACCAAAAACTCATTAAATATGGTATTTCCTGTAAACTCAATATGTTTTCCAGTAGCAACAGTTATTCTGCCGATATTTACTGGTAAAAATTCATAGTTGTCATGTAAATTCACTATGTTTGTAGTTTGCCTATTTCTGCCAGTACCACTATGTTGTTTTTCTCCTGTTGCTAAATAAAACTCTTCTTTTTTAGACAGAAGCAAAAAAACAATTTTTCCAGTTTTTAGAAAATTATCTAATTCATTTCTCCAGTGTTTTAACTGTTCTTTATAATCAAAAGAAGCATCTTCCGTATATGAATTTTTCCCTTGAAATGTAGAAGGGTAATCAAGACCATACGGTGTATCTGTATTGAACAAAACAATATCAGCATCCATTAGAGAGTTATTTGAAGTGAAATCTAAAAGGTCTTCACTTCTTCCAGGAATCTCATAACCGATTGTAAATATTTTTTTATTCATATTTTTTAAACAGGTTGTAAATAGCTTTGCTCAATCAATAAAAATTATATTCTTTACTTGTTTATAAATAAATCGTTTTCGTAACGAAGTGAAGAAAACACCTTATTTCCTCCTCATTCAAATAAAGATTTTTTTTAACACATTCCACATTCAAAAAGAGACTTGAAAATATGTCGCCTAACATTGGTATATCCGAGCTCACTTCGCATATCCCGCCAATTTGGTGTTATATCCGAACAAGGTTCGCATATACATCCCTCTGGTCGAACACCTATCATCGCTTATCAACCCCTTCCTCCGGTATTTACTCACGTTCTCCATACTTGATTAAAGAGCCTGCAACTAAAGTATGGTATTTGTATAGCTAACTAAAAAAACCACGAGATTTCACAAGATTAACACAAGAACTGGTGATTCGTGGGGGAGGGCAGGACTATTCGATATAATCGCCAATAGAGTACTAAAAACCGATTCCAATCATTGCTCTCTCGTGGGAATCTGCGTAATCTGGTGGTTAGCGAAACTATTACGATTTATCTTTTGAAAACCCCCTCAAGAAACCACCTGCAGCTTCGACACTTTAATAGAAGGCGACACAACATTATACATCTGCCTGGTATCAGTCCCAACAAGTTCCACATGCTTCAATAGCTCCTGCATATTTCCTGTTACCATCACCTGCTTAACCGGAAACAACACACCCGCTTTAATACCCGCAGAATTCTGTGCAACCACCGAGAAATCACCCGAAGTCCGAGACGCCGTATGCGCACCAATCACATCGTTAATAAACAACCCTTCACGTATATCACCCAGCATCTCGTCCTTATCCGCTTTGCTACGCCCGTTTATGATGAAGTTCGTAGAACCGGGCGCCGGCAAACTCTCGAAACCCCTGATTGCGTTACCGGTACTCTCGACACCGTCTTTAGCGGCAGTGTAAGAATCATACAAGAAATTCTTTAGTACCCCGTTCTCAACAAGAACAGTAGCACCAGACGGCACGCCTTCACCATCCATCTGCCGGCTGTTCACACCCAGCGGCATCGTGCCATCATCCACAATACTAATAATGTCCGAAGCTATATCCGCACCTTTTTTATCGTGGTAAGGCGACTGTTTCCGTTGCACATTCTCAGCACTCAATTGTGGTATCAATGTGTAATCCAGAAGACTCTGTACCGCACGAGGCGACAATACAACCGGAATCTCTTTTGTTTGTAGCCGTGTACCACCTATACTGTCCACCGCCATCTTCACTGCCTCGCGACCGATCCAAGCGAAATCTATGTCACTGAGCATTCGGCTAACCTTACCCTCACTGCCCGGAATCTCCTCGCCACCGTCTTCTGTTGCCACAACTAGTAATCCAGCAGAGACATAAGTGCCGGCATCACTCGTCTCGATACCTTCGGAATTCAAGATGTATGTTTCATCGTGAGCCGCTGCGAAACTGCCTTCGGTCGGTCGGCACACGGCCTCATCCGCTTCAATCTCTTTCATGCCGGTTAGCATCTCTTTGCAATATCCAATCGCATCTTCGCTGCCGCCACCAAGAAGGTCCAATATCCTGGGGTCAAATTTCTTATCGGGTTTCTTGTAGCCTCGTTTCGGTGACACCGGCAGCCCCGCGAAATTAGGGTCTTCTTCGGATGACCGTGCCTGTTTTATCGCGTGTGCGATGCACTCGTCTAATTTAACGTGTTCTAACGCGGTAGTGTACGAGAATCCTACTTTTTTTGAGACTACCACTCGCACGCCAATACCCGTGCTTTTCACGTGCTTCATCTTCTTTACTTCTTCTCGTTCCAGATCTATGCTCAGTATATCGCTTCGTTCGCCAAACAACTCTACCTGATCGCAGATTTCTAATGCTTTGTTCAAGCCTTTATGCATGATGTCAAACATTTTGTGTTCTTCCTACCATTACAACTAAACAACTACTAGCTTAATAATTGTCTCACGGACTACCAGATCTCACAGAGGTTCTTGTATATGAAGTACGTAAACTATTTAGGACGCAGATTACACGGATTTACGCAGACGGTACTGTCTGGATTATTATGTTTTTTACGGGTTGGAAAGATTCAAAAAAACTTGTAGTTTCTTACATACCGCTGACGGTAGCCATAAAATCAGGTAAAATGTCCATGATCCCGTTGATAAAGAACTGAATGGCGATTGCCATCACGATAAGCCCCATTAGCGTTGTGACCACTCTACGACCGCCTTCCTTGAGTACACTGTCAATGAAATCTGACTTGGCCAGCATTGCATAAGATATGCCAATGCAAACGGCAATACCTGCAAATACGCCTAGAATACACAAAATGCCGGTGACGAGGTCCTGAGTCAGTTTGGTCTCAGCTTCTGACATGAGCACCACAACCGTTACGATGGTACCAGGTCCCGCGATAAACGGGATTGCTAACGGAATAAGCGCGATATTATCGGGCGCGTCACTCGCCTCTTCCTGGCTTGTCTTTGGGTTAAGCATACCCACAGCCGTTGTGAAGAGCAGCACACCGCCTGCGATTCTAAACGCGCCAATCGAGAACCCAAACACTTTAAAAAGTAATAAGCCCGACACTGCGAATAGAATCAGTATCCCAATCGAGTATGTTAAAGACTTCTTAATGACCTCTTGCTTTTGTCTACGCGACATTCTTTCGGTCAGTGCAATGAAAATCGCAGAGGTTGAAAGCGGATTAGAAATCACAACGATAGCGGTAATCGCACCAATTCCGAACGCTAAAGCCTGAGCGTAATCAGCCATATTTGTCTCCTATCTCCTAAGTTTGCCGCTAATAACAGCTTGCTACTTGCACTTAAATACCTGCATCTTTGTGTATATAAAGGTATAGCTACGGTAGGCTTTGCACTTAAAGTCACTTTTGCATAAAGTCTGAAAGTAGCACCTAATCGGTAAAAAAATTGGACTTCAGGTGCAAAGCATCACACACCCAAAACGGCACATAAAAATACAATGTTGAGTTAATGATTACTTCACATCCGCTTCATACACATATTTTTTCCGCACATTTTAGCACTTGCCCGTTCTCGCCGCGTCCTTCTTCTATTTTGCATTTTGACTGTGAAATTTGTTTATAACGTATCCACAAAGTATTTTAGCGGGATTGCTAAATGGATAATACGACATTTTACGCTAAGTGTTATACATGCTTCTCAAAAATGGAATGTCGAACAAAAACCGAAACTCAGTTTATAGCCTATGATAAATGTATATAGCAGTAAGCCACTTAGTTCCGTACTTGAGTGTAGGGTTTAAGTACAGGCCTTGTACTTAAGTACGGGGTATAGTGACTTGATGGGGTGTCTGTTGCGTTAACGGACAAAGCTTCAGAAAGTGAAATTTATATAGGGGCACAAACTTTTTAATAGCGATACGCTATAAATGGATATATTAAAAGAGATAAAATCAGCGATAGTAAAAGGTAGGATTAACATGACAGACCATGCAGATGAGGAACCTTGCAAATGATGAGATACAGGACGAAGATTTGCTTCGTTCTGTCTTACACGGCGAAATAATTGAAGAGTATCTGGACGATAAACCCTTTCCGAGCTGTCTTATATATGGCAAGGACCAAAAAGAAAGGCATATACACAGTGTTTGGGCATATTCCGCTGAGCATGACATTGCAATTGTCATAACAGGATATATTCCAGATCCTGATAGATGGATAGACCATAGCATAAGGAGGCGATAAAATGTTAACACCGATCTGCCCTATTTGTGGGGGGGGATGTAGTAGAAAAAAAAGTGGAGAAGATTGTTAAAGGAGGAAACGATGTAGCAATCTTGAGAGTCAAAGCCGGTGTATGTGAGAAGTGCGGTGAAAGGATTTATACGAAAGACGTTCACAAAAAGATAGAAGATATTAGATCAGAGCTTAAACAGAAAGCCACAGAGATGTATAAGCCTATCGGCAGGACTTACGCTTATGAAAGTGTCATTACGTAGGGGATTTGAGAAGGATAAAACAGCAGGGATGCCCCTGTTTTCAAACAGGAGTGGCGTGGTCGGGGCTTTCATATTGGAGGAGGATAGAAAATGGCGTCCAGATTTGGCAAATGTCCAAACGGTGGAAAAATGTCGTTAATTGTAGTAGCAGAGGAACGTGACGAAGAAAGAAATCTAATAGACATAGGGGTTAAATGCGCTGGTTGTAGATATAACCACTGGCGGAAGTACATATAATAAAAGCTTTTTAAGAACACGTAACATAATTAAAGATAAACTTAAAAACTATCGAGGTGATAAAAGTGTCTGAAAGTCTCATACCCATAAAAATAGAGGAATTGGAAGAAGGGGGCTATCTTGCAACGAGCAATACCCTCCAAGGACTCATAGCTCATGGGAGGACGATAGCAGAGACGATGGAAATAGCACAAGATGTAGCAAGAAAACTTATTGAGTCTTATATTGAGCATGGCGACCCTTTACCCTTTGAGATTGAGCCATCAAGAAAAGTTATTCAAGATGTTAAGATACCGATAAATGTGACCATATGACGAGATTACCCCCCCTCGCAGCAAGAGATGTTATTAAGAAGCTAAAGAAAGCAGGATTCGTATTCGACAGACAAGCGAAAGGAAGTCATGAAATCTGGTATAACATGACTTTCGGGTAATATATTCATTCTGCCATTCTAAACTTGAAAGGAACGATGTTCCGTTTTCTCGCGCACAGTACTACACCTATCGCGAAACACTTCAGAAATATGGTGAAGAAGGGCTTCGAGATAAGCGAAAAGATGGAAATTACACGAAATTAACAGAAAGAATAAAAGATTACATTGTATCTACGGTTAATGAAGACAGAAGCATCCCGTCATCCCAATTACAGAGTAAGATTCTAAACCAGTTCGACACGAAGATTTCAGTATCCTGTTTGAATAACTTTAGAGTATTAGAATCATTAACGCGATCACCCACCCAAAAGGAAAAGGACTATAAACGTCAGAAATCCGGTGGAGGTGAGATTTTCACTTCTTTAGCCTTTTTCTCGCATATTATCGAGCTATTCACCAGAACAATAATCGAGCAGGTGAACAAAGTTCACGAGTCAGCATTATTTGAGCAGAATAAAACTATCGGAGCAGATCATCCGGACAGTCGCTTACACGGTCAATTCACAAAAGAGTACAATCAATTGAGATCTGTGAGGGAAAACCGCTTTAGATCAATCGAGGATAAAATACAAGGAAAGGATTTTTCGTCCATGAATATCTTCAGGATGTCTGAGAAGACGATTTCGCGGTATAATCTGGCACTGCTGTGCCTGCCTCTGGTCACGTCGAACGGGAAAACAAGCAGGGTGAACCGGGTAAAAGGAAACGATTTAGCCTTCCTCTGCGGTTACAATTACAAAGACGCATCACTTGATCTGTATCTCCGAGAACTGAAATATCTTAAGGTCTCTGAGAAGTTAATTAGCGCAACTGCGAAGTTCTGGATGGAGTTCTGGCGAGATGAAACGGAAGAAGAAACGTATTTTGTGTGCTATTATATTGACGGTAATACAAAGGCATTGTGGTCCTCAAATAGGTGCTACAAAGGCAAAGTGACAATGCTTGGACGCGTTATGAATTGCCTCGAAAACGTGTTCATTCACGATGGTAAGGGGCATCCGCTCTATTTCCAGACCTTTCAGGGACATGCCGATCTTGGTAAACACGCATTAAACATGCTCACGAAATTGACGGAACTTTTTGATGACCCATCAGCTCACGTCCATGTGAAGCGGATATTGGTGATAGATGGCGGCGGTAATGGCGTAAATACGCTCAGAGCCTTCGACAACAGCGATGAATATTTTATCACCATCCTCGACGATAACAGGGTAAAGGACAGGAAATTCAAGCACATCCGGGAGGAAACGAGGTATAAATACGGGAATGCAAGCCTTGTTGACTGTCTGATTGAATTAAGGGCTTCAAAAGAGAAGGGCTATATCTACGAGTGCTGTGATTGTGAAGTGGGATAATGAGCGGAAATCGGTCTTAATCACGGACATCCCTCGTGATTTATTGGATGCAAGCGGAGTTACAAAGAAATATTTTGATCGTTGGCTGATGCAGGAGAAACAGTTCAGAAACGGGAAGAGCGGGGTAAATATCCATCGAATTGTGGGCTATGGAAAGAAGATTGAGAATTATGACAAGATGGGTGAAAAGCACGGCGAAATATGCAAGACGATAACTCAACTCAAATCGCGATTGAAAAAGCCATTGCAGGAAATAAAAGCGATAGAAGAGCTGCTTGCCCTTTATACCAGCAGGAAAGAAGGCTTCGTGAAAAATCCGTGATTGTTGAAGGGAATAGAGTTTTTGGTGAGGCCGACTCAATAGAGTTGAAACAATGCAAAGCTCGAATCAATAAGTGCCTCCGTCAGCAGAAGGCGATTGAAAAAGAGCACAAAGACGATTTTACGCGATTAAAGAGGTATTTAAAGGAAGAAAAGCGGATCCGCGGTAAAGATAAAGTGTATAGAATCGATACAGAGCTAGACCAAATCAGGACCTGCTCCAAAATGTCATTTGTCAATCTATGCAGTCTTTTTTTGACTAAATGCATGAACCATGAGAAGTTTGAATTAATGACGCTGTTTGAATCGATTTTTCAGCTTGGTGGCGATTCTTTTGTTAGTGATGGAAAAAAAGACAATTGAACTGGAGATGAATCCAAAAGAGCCAAAGTTAATGGATAAACTCAAAAAAGGTCTTCGTGTATTAAATACGATGGATATTCTTGACCCTGATGAGCTCTCTATAAAATTTACCGTGTGAATTCGTGGTCAAGTTTAGGTTGGCAGTAAAACGGAAATAACCGAAAGTCATGTATTAGTTATTTTTACAGTGTGATTATCACAAACTTGGGATAAATGTTTTTCTAAAAAACACATGCTATATCACCTGCTCCACGCAAAAACCCCTTTTTGTTTAATTCTTTTGCCGCTTCTAATTCTGAATCAAATAGGTCAGCTTGAACTAGTTGCTTGATGTCAAAAAGAGTGCTTGTAAAACGTTTTTTACTGACTTAAGTATATTTAACTGCTGTTCAAAACGAGGAATCGCTGCTTCTGGACCAACAACCTTTTCTTTCTCCCATCCTCTTGTAACTGTGAGACCGTGTCGATGGTCTTCTATAGTATAATTTTCATGAGTTATATCTTTTCTTTTTGTTTTGGGTTTTTCATATAGTTTTGTAAAATCAGATACACGGTCGGGTAATAACTGTTTAATTAGCACAAGTGATTCCGAGTACCAATCTTGATATTTGCCTGAAAAACTTGGTATTTTTTTTACGAAATCTTTATAGTTTGTTTTAAGAACTTTTTTGTGAGCCGCTTCAAATTGCTCGGGGAGGCACTCTTTTTGCATCGAGTTTAATAGCAATTCGCCATCAGCTATGAAGCTGATCTAAATCTTTTTTTGTATTTTTCTAGATTTGAAATCATAGTATTTAATTTAAAGACATTTCATATAACTTCGGTAGATCCGCATTTACACGATTAGATATTCCTGTCGTTTTGCTACTTTTATATCCTAACAACACCTGATTTATCCATCCATGTTTGCTATTTATCTCGCTTCTCAATCCAGACGTAACTTCTCCTTCAGCTCATACAATTTATTCAACGCTTCGATTGGCGAAGTCTTCTCCAGATTCAGTAATTTCAACTCTTCAACCACGGGATGCGATTGCACCACAAATTCCTTCGTCACTTCTGCACTCTCTTCTCCCGCGCTCGCTCCTAATAATACACCTTCCTTTTCTACTTCGCTTTCCATCCGTCTCAAATTACGCTTTGCATTCTCTACCACCATCTCCGGCAATCCCGCTAGTTTCGCAACTTGTATCCCATAGCTTTTTGAGCCGCGTCCTTCTACTACTTTCCGTATGAAAAAAATCTCATCACCCGCCTCTTTTATCGAGACGTTGTAGCAGTTTGTACTATCGAGATTATCAGCGAGTGCCGTAAGCTCATAGAAGTGCGTTGCAAACATCGTCTTCGCATTTAATACCGTATTAATGTATTCAGCCACAGCCCATGCGATACTGACGCCATCAAGCGTACTCGTCCCCCGCCCTATCTCGTCAAGAATAACCAGGCTTCTTTCTGACGCATTATTAAGAATATTCGCGGTTTCACTCATCTCCACCATGAACGAACTCTGTCCCATGGACAGGTCATCATAAGCGCCCACCCGCGTAAAAATACGGTCCACAACACCTATCTTTGCATCAGTCGCGGGAACAAAAGCGCCTATATGCGCCATAAGCACAATTAACGCTGCCTGTCGCATGAATGTGGACTTACCACTCATATTCGGGCCTGTTATAATCATCAACCGGTTATTATTATCGAACTGGACGTCATTGGGCACAAATCCTTCTTTCACCTCTTTCTCCACCACGGGGTGCCTGCCACCGTGTATGTGTATCTCATCACTGTCATCTACCTCAGGGCAGCAGTATCCGTTCTCCGCGGCAACGTCTGCGAACGCTAACAGCATGTCCAGCTCAGCAACCAAATTCGCAGCTTCCTGGATCTCCTTCGATCGTTTCGCAACTTCTTGCCTTATCTGCTCGAATAACTCGTATTCCAACTCCTTTATACGTTCCTCGGCACTCAACGCCTTTGCTTCATACTCCTTTAAATCGTCCGTTATGTACCGCTCGGCCTCTGTTAGTGTCTGTTTTCGTATATACGAATCCGGCACTTTCGCTATCCAGGACTTGCGTACTTCAAGGTAATACCCAAAAATCTTGTTGTAACCTACCTTAAGCGATTTTATACCGGTCTGTACTTTCTCACGCTCCTCGAATTCGGCTAACCATTTCTTGCCGTCTCGCTTTATCTGCCTCAACTCGTCCAGCTCGGCATTATGCCCCTCTTTTATCAGCCTGCCCTCCTTCACAGTCGCCGGTGGCTCCTCTACTATGCCTCGCTCGATAATGCGGACAATAGCCGCGAAATTCAGTTCCTTCAATGTGTTCAACATGCCGCTTATCTTCTCGGCACGACAGTTCTTTAGCAATCCTTTAAGTGCCTTTAGCTGGAGTAACGACCGTTTAAGTAACACCAGATCCTTTCCTTTTGCACTGCCATACGATATTCGACTTATTATTCGCTCCATATCGTATATTTCCCTGAGCGCCTCTTTCAATGACTCTCTTAGCAGTATCTCAGCATGGAATTCCTTTACCACTTCTTCCCTACTTTTTATCTCGCCTATATCGAGTAAAGGATACCTCAAACTCTTCTTCAACAGTCGTGAACCCATGCCCGTGAGTGTTTTGTCAAGCACACTGAGAAGCGTTCCTCGTTGCGTGCCATCACGTATGTTACTAAATATTTCCAGGTTTCGCACGGACACACTGTCTAATACCATATAATCCGATACGAAGAATGACTTAAGCGGCTTCAGGTGCGACAGCACACGCTTTTGCGTGTCTTGTAAATAAGAGATCACGGCGCCGGCGGATGATATGCCTGCTTTTAGCCCCACACATCCGAAACCATCCAGCGAAATCACCCCAAAATGGTTTACAAGCCGGGTATACGCATTTTTGTAGTCGAAGTAGTAATCGTCATAACGCGAAATTGTGCACATACCCTGTTCAATGCTAAACTCGAGTGAATCCGGAATAACAATTTCCGCGGGTTTCACACGCTCTATCTCGTTCTGTAATGGAGAATGCGTCTCGTCATCTTCTAATTCCGTCAGAGAAAACTCGCCTGTCGAGACATCTACCATTGCAACACCCACTTTGCCGTCTAAAACGTTCACGGCCATCAGATAATTGCTGAATCGCTCTTCTAAGAATGAATCCTCAATGACCGTGCCGGGCGTAATTAGCCGCACAACTTCGCGTTTCTCTATTTTTTTTGTTTCTTTATCTTCTACCTGCTCGCAGATAGCTACTTTGTAGCCTTTCTGTATCAACTGTTTTATGTATGGAGTAACCGCATGGTACGGCACGCCCGCCATCGGTATTTTTCGCGTTGCGCCTTTGCCCCTGCCGATTGCGGTTAGAGCGATGTTCAATTCTCTTGATGCTATCTTCGCGTCTTCCCCGAACGTTTCGTAGAAGTCACCGACTCGGAAGAGCACGATAGCATCGCTGTATTTCTCTTTTATCTGGTAATACTGCTGCATCATCGGTGTTTTTGGGGGCATATTATTTACCTCTTAGATTTTTTATCCTCACTTCAGATTTTTTCATTCTCATATCGCTTTCCCTTCCTATTTAAACAGTTGTTAAAAAGTAGAATCCGATAAATTTAGCCATTTTAGTCTCTATATCCTGCCCTCCAGAAATTAGGGCCTTGAGTATATTTTTGTACATGGGCAGCATTTCAACATCGCCTAACCTTCTCAAAGCTTCCTTTCTGTCGTTCAGTGAGGATATTATTTCGTATAAGGTGGCATCTTCAATTACACTCTTCGCTTTTTCATCCAAACTTAACCCCGCTAGGTAATCCAACAAAATGAATGCGGGTGAATAATGCATCCAATAACTTTGCTTTTGCTCCTCTCCTATTTGCATACTTGACAAATCATTGAAAAACTCGTTAACCCTCTCTTTTCTATTCACAGAAACGATAGCATTTGCAAATTTATACCCTAAAGTTGGTTCAACATCACCAACTAAATTTTCTTCTGCATTCGTAAGCATCTTCAACGCTCTCATTCTCTCTGATGTCAAAACCGCAGCCAAACAATAGTCTTTTACTGCCAGCCCTTTCAATAGAGGATTGCTTTCAACGCATTTTG
This sequence comes from Candidatus Methanophagaceae archaeon, assembly GCA_013374505.1. Classification (GTDB taxonomy): domain Archaea; phylum Halobacteriota; class Syntropharchaeia; order Alkanophagales; family Methanospirareceae; genus QENJ01. The sequence goes on along the minus strand of QENJ01000222.1, from coordinate 11,207 downwards.
CAGATTCTTCAAACAATTCAGACGCTTTTTCAAAATTATCCATGTTCCATAGCCCTTTTGTGTATAGAATCCTCCATTTATCACTCGCCCCAACATCTTCTGGAAGTTTTACTTCTCCATGAACATCAACCTCTTTTATGTTTCTCCACCATTCTGCAACTTTTCCTCGCAACCCTTTGCCTATTCCTTCTAACACTATCTTTATAGGCTGAACCACTTCAGTTTCGCCCTTCAAGCTTATGTAAATCACTCTACTCGTGCGTTTAAAATCTCTTGTGGAAGTGAACCCTTTAACCAAAGTGGTTTTGCCTATTCCCCCTTTGCCAGTAACAGCGATGCTTGGTTCACCACTTTCAAGCCAATTCTTTAACTTCTTTAATTCATCGTCTCTTCCTATAAACATCCTCATACCCTACTAACCGTTTTGACTTTATTAATAATAGTATCAAATGACACCTAGTCATCCACACCATCTATATTCTCCTCCTTTCTATTTAAATGCACGCATTCTGGATAGTAGGTTCGGATAATCTCCATATACTCATCCACGAGGGAAATACTCAGTCTCGTTAGCCTGGAGATTGTTTGCTTATCCTTAGAAGCCACTATTTTCACCCGTTCCATATCCTCTATGTATGTCTCCACATTTTTCAGCTCGTGATCGATCTTCCTTGATATTTCCATAGCATTGTAACCCTTTGCGTATAGTTCAACGGTTTCTCGTTTATGTGTGATTCCACGCCCGATGTCCAGCACATTACCCGCTGTGGGGAGCAACTTTCCCGTCTCCTTCTGATAGTTTCTCGTGCGTTTTGAGAGTGTAGCAATGGCTAACAGCATGATAACACTCAAATCTGCCAGACTAAGCACCACACCCTGCTGTTTGCCCTCTTTGATCAAGCGAATCATTCTTTTGTCCTTTATTTGTTTAATCTTTCCCTCCTTTGCAAGCGTATCGGTATCTTCTTCGGTTACCAGTGATAGTATAACCCTTTTTGCCTCGGTGTCCGCACTCTTTTTACCATACCCCTGCTTATCCGTATCGGATCGTGCAATCCAGACCATCTGTCCGGGCTTCACCTTATCCACGGACGGCGAAAATCGGTCTACGGTATCTAACAAATCATCTACGAGTCGTTTCGCTATCTCCAGCTTGTCAGAATATCCATAACCCTCAATGAGCTTCTTTATAAGTACATTACGCAGTGTTCGCCCTTGAAGCGGTCCGTAGACATCTTTCGCATAATCCCGTTTGTGCATTCCTGTATCAATCATTGTGCTCCCCCCGTTGACGTTTTTTAAAAATCTTCGCGGACCATAAACTGATCCAGGAGCTGGTTGATTCTATCGGTGTATCCTTCGCTCTCGGCTCGCACAATTAAAGTTATGTGCTCAGTAATCAACCTTTCGGATAGTTTTGTTATCTTTCTGATGGTCAAGAGGGGATAAGATTCCTTATGCAAGAATGCAACCACTAAGAAGTCCTCCAGGTATCTGTTCACACTGGCAGGAGAATGAGCCATCTTCCTGCCGATTTCCGATAACGTGTAATTCTTAAGATAAAGCTCAACAGCTTTTGTTTTATGCGATACGCCCCGTCCTATGTCCTCAACCATGCCGCGAGTAAGCAACGAGATCTCCTGTTTCATAAGATAAGCATCGTCCCTCTTTACCGTGCTCAGGCTTGAACCAAGAAGGATTGCGAGGTCTTCCTGAGTCAGAACTCCTCCTTGATCTATCGCTTCGTCACACAGGCGCAGTTCCTTAATCCTTCTTTCCGCCGCGATGCCGTATTTTTGCCGTATCTCAAGGTCTTCGTTATGTAAAAGGGTTAAATTCACCGATACCATCCGACAATGCTTTATTTGCTTCCCTGCTGGTTCTCCTAACGCAACCACTGTTTTTGCTATCTGACCTGATCCTCTGGCCCCATCATAGTAATCACGATTAAATAGCGTGACTCTATCGTATAGTGCATCTGCTTCCACTTTGGACAGTCCAAAACCAGTAATCAGGTCATTGATGAACTGTTGCCGATCCGATTTGTTTACCAACCTTTTCAACTCTTCCTGATTCATGTGCATCTCCTATTTATAGCTATATATGCTATCATGAACCAAGTGTCATATGACACAAAGGGTATTTGATAACAATCATAAGAATGAGAACTTTAGACTGGGACGAAGATAAGGACGCACTACGATTAATAGACCAGACGTTATTGCCACGTGAGTATAAATTAATAGAGTGTAAACATGTGGACGAGCTGATAGCCGCGATAAAGAGCTTGAAAGTAAGAGGTGCCCCCGCGCTGGGTGCTGCGGGTGCTTTCGGTGTTGTCCTGGCATGTACAACAGCGATTACCAAAGAATCAGTAAAACAGGAAGTGACGAAACTCAAAATAGCACGACCCACTGCAATCAACCTCTCCTACGGTGTTAACCGCGCTTTTAATGCGGCATTGCGTGGTGAAACCAGAATCGAGATGAAACGGTATGCACTTGCGGAAGCGAACCTGCTTGCCGAAGAAGACGTTGCCGTGAACAAAAAGATAGGAGAATACGGCAGTGCGCTTCTGGACGATGGTGACGTCGTGATGACGCATTGCAATGCCGGCCGGCTTGCCTGTGTTGATTGGGGTACCGCCTTGGGAGTAATACGAACGGCAATCGCGAACGGTAAAAGAATAGAAGTAATATCATGCGAGACACGACCGTTGAATCAGGGTTCGAGACTAACGACCTGGGAACTGCTTCAAGATAAAATACCCGTTACGCTCATTACCGATAGCATGAGTGCAACGGTAATGCGAGCAGGTAAGGTGGATAAAGTCATTGTGGGCGCCGATAGAGTAGTAAAAGAAGGTGTGATAAACAAGATAGGCACTTATATGCACGCAGTAGTTGCAAACGCGCATAAAATACCGTTTTACGTCGCCGCGCCTCTATCTTCGTTCGATTCGGACAGAAGCTATAAAGAAGTAGAAATAGAAGAACGCAGTCCCGAGGAACTGATATATTTCGGGTCGGAGCAAATTGCACCGCTTGATGTGAATGTTTATAACCCCGCATTTGACTTCACGCCTTTTGAGCTGATAGAAGCAGTGATCACAGAAAAGGGCGTGGTGTATCCAGACTAAAGCTACTCAAGAACGCATAACCGTTTCATAGTAGTTCTCAATTGCATCTACTATAATATCCCAATCATACCCTTTCGCACTTTCTATACAGCTCGTCTCCATAGCTACTCGTCTATCAAAGCCCGCCAGTATCTTTACCGCAATATCCGCTTCCGAAAGCTCGCATCGAAATCCATTATCGCCCTTTATCAGGTCGCATACCGCATTCCTCTCATGGTTCACCGTGACAACGGGCAAGTCACACGCATTCGCCTCCAACGCTGCGATTCCAAATCCTTCGCGTGTTGACGGTAACACGAACACCTTAGATGACTTCATACGTGAGATTACACTTTCGTATTCAGCCATAAACCCCGTGAACTCTATATTAGCCTCTAAATCCAAATCAGCAGCTAAAAGCTCCAATTCTTTCTGTGTCGGTCCTGCCCCTATGATCACACATCTAACCGCCGGGATCTCGTTCTTTACTAGACCAACCGCTTTTATTAACACATCTACATTCTTCTCTTTTATCAATCGCCCGACAAATATGATGTCTGTCTTCTCTTCCGAGGCGGCTAAATTTGCTATCGTCCCATAATCTATCCCGTTTGTGATCACACTTATCTCGTTCTTCACTCCTACGCGCTTCAAATCTTTTGCCGTTCTATCAGAAACCGCAATCATATTACCGGTTAACCGGGTGGTCATCCGTTCGATAACCTGCCCAAATAAGCCTTTTTTACCCAGATACTCGTACCAGTAATCATCCCAAACCTCGTGCCATGTAATAACCAACGGGGTTCGTTTCAACGTAGAACACAGTTTTGCAGAGAAGCAGGGGAAATACGGAAATGCCTGGCAATCTGTGACATCATAATCTTCTTTCAGTAACGGACGGATAAGCTTTCGTGCATAATAAATCGCTTCTTTTATACTTCTCCGCCCTTCTACATACAACTCCTTTGGTTCACAGACACCATGCAGATAGACGTCATCTTTCGTGAAGACTGCTCCACCATCCCAGAACTTCATCCCAAAAATATGCACTTCATGCCCTTTACGTGCCAACCGTTTAGAAATCTCCCAAATCCGCTTCTCGGCACCTCCTTTCACGTACGGATAGATGACGTCATAGACATATGCGATCTTCACTTTCCTAACCTCTCGTAGATTTTATCTCGATTCTATGTGAATCATAATGCGGGCAAATAAATAAATCCACTTTATATGTGAATAGGATCTTGTATAAAGATAATATGTGAGATTTACTCTTGAAGTAAATGCTTTTACGAGGTGAAGAAACGTATGAAGATACTTGCTGTGGATATAGGTGCAGGAACGCAGGATGTAATGGTCTATGACAGCGATACAGGCTTTGATAATGCCTACAAGCTCGTATTACCCTCACCCACCCGCTTCTTCGCACAAGTAGTACGGAACACAAAACAGGACTTGGTAATCTCTGGCGATACGATGGGTGGTGGGCCTTTTAGTCGTGCCGTGCTCGAGCATCTCCAGAACTACAAGGTATTCATGACTGAAAGAGCCGCAAGAACAATCAGGGACGATTTGGAAATTGTTAGGCAGCAGGGTATCGAGATTATCTCCGAGGATGATGTGGAGAACATGAGCAAAAAAGCGAAGCCAATATTGATTTCTGACTTCAATCGCGAGCTTTTGACGTTTATTTCGTCTTTTGGTGTGGATACCGCGTTTGACGTTATTGCAATAGCGGCTCAGGACCACGGAGTAGCACCACGCGGTGTTACCGATCGAGAAAACAGGTTTCGATTAATTGAGCCTAAAGTAGGAGGCGAGATAGAATCTTTTGCGTATCTCGATTCCGTACCGGAGAATCTTAGTAGGATGCACTCGCTACTACAATCGGTGAAGAACTGGCATAGCGGACACGTCCTTCTGATGGATACGGGGGCCGCAGCAGTGTTAGGCTCGATAGAAGATGAACGGGTGGGCGAAAAGAAGAATCGGGTTTGCATAAATGTAGGGAATGCACATACAATTGTGATGTCGTTGAACGATACACGAATATTAGGCGTTTTTGAGCACCATACAAGGATGCTCGATGAACAAAAACTCGAGTACTACACAAAGAAACTGTCTGATGGCACAATAACGTTCAAAGAGGTTTTTGATGACGGTGGGCATGGTGCAGTGACAATAGGCAAGAACCAACCAGAGGTAATATCAGTGACGGGACCAAAACGCGCGAAGATGAAAGGACTGGGTATTTTCTCCGCACCCGGTGGCGACATGATGATGACAGGACCGGTTGGATTGATAAAAGCGGTAGTAAAACAGCTCGAATCGTAAAGTTTTGTGTATATGCCGTGCTTCTGGTTGATCTTTTCGCAATATGATGCCGAACATCTTTAAGTCAAAGAGACAGTGTATGGACTGAGGAAAAAAAATGTCGTTCACCCTACTCCCGTTTATTGCAATAGGTCTGTTCCTTCTGGGGCTGGTATTCCGCAAGAGAGGGTTTGCTGCTTTCGGCTGGGTTGTTTTCGCAGGCTACAGCGGTTTCGTGACTCACGACTGTTTTGTAAACGGCGATTACTTTTATACTGTCGTTAATCTAGTATTCCTGGTCTTGTCGCTACTTTTAGCGTTCCTTATGGTAACAGCAACCGAAAACGATGAACTGTTCTTCTCTATTACAAGAATCGCATTTATAACCGCAGCCCTGTACTTCCCATTCGCAGAAATACCGGTTCTCCGTGAATGCCTCATCCACATCACAGCTAAAATCACTGCTACCGTGCTAAACATTCTTAATCCCGGTAGTGTTTACATGAACACTCCTCTTTCCTATATATACTCCACTTATACTTCCTACGAGGTGAAAATAATCTTAGCATGCACTGCGATAGAAAGCATAGTGCTTTTTACGGGCATTATTTTTGGCGTGAACGCGCCCATGAAACGAAAGTTAAAAGCTTTTTGCGTCTCTGTGCCGGTTATCTATGCCTTGAACATATTCCGAAACGTATTCGTCATAACCGCGTATTTCGAACAGTGGTTCGCATCTCCAAGTTGGATCCGGTTCTCCTACGGACTTGTTCGATCTACACAGGAGCAAAGCTTCGACATCGCACACAACGTATTAGCGCGTATGGGCTCTATGGTTATTTTGATTATTATTGCATATGCCGTGTTCATGCTACTCCCGGAGGTACTGGACTTAATAGATGATTTATTTCGTGTTATCCGTAAGAAAATACGTATGTAAAAACTTTTTTGCTACTTTTCACATTTAGAGTACTTCATATTTCGCGCTTTGCATGCAGAATGACTGTAAAAGCTACACACCAAAAAGTTACGCATATATATGCGATATAACGAACTGAAAAGACCAACCTAATAGGAAACATCGTGACCCACTAAAAAAATCGCAAAAATCGCAAATATGACGATGGTTTCGATCTACAAGATTTTTTACACGGACTGAAGCAGACACACACCCACTTGGACTTAAGTCATATAATCTCTGAGCTTAGAGTCATATAATCCTTGACATGTCGAAAAAGTCTTTAAAACCGTTTAACGGAGATGTTTCCGTGGTTTGCCAGGAATATGGCATATAACACATATTATATGACTCCTGCAGGCTATGGTAGTTTTGATGCTGTTGTACACTTGCATAGTATAATCTTCACACCCATTGACTCACCCAAGCACCATTAATATTTTATGTATCTTATGCACCTTTAGTTGTTGCTAACCTATCAATGTTTACCATATACGATTGCACTTCGTGCTATTCTATGTCTTCCGCTTCTTCTAGTCTTTTGCCCTTTTCGATTAGCTCAACTATATACGCCTTCATTGTTATCCCTTTATCTATCGCTCTCTTTCTTATCTCTTTATGCAAACCCACTTCTAAGTCAAAAGATACTTTTACCATTTTCGATGTCACCAATGTCATTATTCGTTTAAGTATTTAAATACCTTTAAGATAATCTGTAACGTTTGGTGGTAGTAAAGAAATGATAATGTATTCGACAGAGAAACAAAGAATTGATTGGGATGAAGCAGTTGTCGTTTTTGGGCGTGCTCCCCTTGGTAAACGTAAACGAGATCCCGAAAAATTGAGAAGAGCTTTTGAATCAAGTTATGCCGTTGTTTTTGTATTTGATTCCGATAAACTAATCGGCTTAGGAAGAGCTCTTTGCGGGGGTGAATACCAGGCAGCTATTTATGATGTCGTATTGCTTCCTGAGTATCACGGAGAGGGGATTGGTAAAGAATTAATGAAAGAATTATGCGATCAGTTACCTGTTGAAAATATAATTTTATATGTGGTTCCCGGGCGTGAAGATTTCTACAAAAAATGCGGATTTCAAAAAATGCTTACTGCGATGGCAATATTAGATCCTATTATGTCAAATCAGGAAAGCGGTTATATCGAAACCGCGATTACCCAACAAAAGGATGGAGCAGATGCCTAAAGCTGTGGTACTATGCAATGATTTAGGTTCTTTGAAATTTTATCAATATTTCGTTCGGTTGTATTCATTATCCAACTCTGCTCATCATTGACATTATGAAATTTGAGTCTGTTCGGGGGAAACTAAATTTTTGAATGGTTCAACAAGGAAAAATTGGGCTTACATCATATAGTAGCGGGTATGCGCTGCGCTCCTTCATCGCTTGGCCTTCGGCATTCCGCAAACACGCGAAACGTTCTGCGAAATTACATCTTGAGTTCATCAAATGAATATCAACCCTTTTTAGTGTATGTATAGTATAACTACCCTCCATCTTTTCCTCTTTCTGCCTAATAAAGTGCAATCCAGAAAAAAAATTGAAAGACTTCAATACACTTTGTACCTTACTCTTTTAATAACAAATGCACCTAACAAAAGAAGAAGAGCGGATATACGAAGGCGAAGAAGGCTGGACAAAGAAGAAAGCGATGGAAATCCTGGTGGCTATCGGCGACATAAACAACGCTTCTGAATTGATCCCGATAGCAAGCGCACACATGTCCGGTGTATCTTACAAGACCATAGGTGACGCATTTGAATTCATAAACCGTCTCGAAGGCACCGTAGAAGTAAAAAGCACCTTGAATCCGATGGGCATGGACAGAGAAAAGTGGACTGAAATGAACATTTCAGAAGAGTTCGCGAATAAACAAAACGCGGTGTTCGCAGCTTATAAACACCTGGGCATCGCCCCTGTGTGCTCCTGCACCCCCTATCTCCTGGCAGGTGGAGCGCCCAAAAAGGGCGAGCATATCGCATGGGCGGAATCGTCCGCGGTTTTATTCGCTAATTCTGTTATAGGTGCAAGAACGAACATGGAAGGTGCGCCGTCTGCTCTTGCAGCGGCATTAATAGGCAAGACACCGTGTTATGGGCTGCACCTGACAGAAAACAGAGTCCCGGAACTGAAAATCCGTGTGAATTGCACCCTTGCAGATGCTGACTACAGCGCACTCGGGTTCCTTATTGGCGACCTTGTAGGTGATAAGATACCGATTATAGAGCTTTCGTCTGCTAGTTCACCGAGTCGTGACGACCTGAAACATTTATCCGCTGCTATTGGTGCCACGGGATCAATAGGCTTGTATCATATACAGAATATAACCCCGGAAGCAGTGGCTGCACGAACTGAGCCCGCGTTTGAACCCGGAGATAAGATGGAGCTAGGCACGAACGATTTGGACGAAGTATATGCCCGGGATTGCGAACCGGACGTAATCGCGATAGGCTGCCCCCATTGCTCTTCTGAAGAAATTAAACGAATATACGAACTGTTGCAAGCAGAGTCAAAAGGACGGAAGATAAAGCAGGAGTTCTTTATATTTACCGTACGAGAGATAAAGAGCCAACCACAGATGCAACATATAATAGAGAAGATAGAGAACTACGGCGTAAAAGTTATCTGCGATACCTGCTTCGTTGTGTCACCCGCATTTGAGAACTATGAGTGCGTGCTGACAAACTCGGGTAAAATGCTGCGATACGTGCCGCTTATCTGCGGATGCGCTAAAGCGAAGTTGAGCAGAACTGATGAATGTGTAAAAGCAGCATTTTAATATCTATGTGTTTATATTAGAGTAAGGTTACTTTATATAATCTTATTATAGTAATATCGGATAAGAAGAAAATGACCAAGAGACATAGACCAAGGAGAGGATCACTTGCCTATTCCCCACGGAAACGTGTAAGAAGTGAGACTTGCCGGCTGAAACGGGAAGATAAAGTCGCAGGTAAGGAAGTCCAAAGCTTCGCAGGTTATAAAGCGGGAATGAGTCACCTCATGCTGACTGATAACTACCCGCATAGTCCAACGAAGGGCATGGAAATATCTGCTCCCACCACGATAATAGAGACTCCACCGCTGAAGGCTATAGGGTTCCGTCTTTATAATGTGACGGGCTACGGTAAGAAAGTGGTAACGGAGGTGTGGGCGGAGAATGGTGGCAATCTGGACAAAATAGCGAGTATAATCGAAAGTGAGGATGAATCGTTTAGCATCAATATGATTGTCTCTACGTTGCCACAGGTTGTGACTGGTATACCGAAGAAGAAGCCGGGAATAATGGAGATAAAGATGAGCGGTGTACTAGAAAAAGACCTTGAATACGCACGCGAAGTATTTGGTAAGGATATAAGGGTTGGAGATGCGTTTAAAGAAGGCGATTTTGTGGATGTCACCGCGGTGACAAAAGGAAAAGGTACTCAAGGTCCGGTGAAGCGGTGGGGTGTCATGATACAGAACGCAAAAGCGCGGCGGTCCGGGCGAGGTCGTCATGTTGGATGTATTGGTGGCTGGACGCCTCGACGTGTAAGATGGCGAATACCACAGCTTGGACAAACAGGTTATCAACAGCGAACAGAATATAACAAGCGAATATTAAAGATTGGCGAGGAGGGCGAAGAGATTACACCAAGGGGTGGCTTCTTGAATTATGGCATTGTGAGAAATGATTATATTATGGTAAAAGGGAGTATTCCGGGACCAAAGAAGCGGTTAGTACGGATTTCTCATGCGATAAGACCGTATCCTAAATTAGGCTCACCTGAGATTACATATATAAGTAGAGCATCGCAACAGGGGAAATAAGAGAGGAGAAAGAGAAGATAACGAGAGCAAGATGATTGACGAAGTGAAGAGGAAAGCAAAGGTGCTGGATTTATCAAAGAACAGTATAAAGGAAGTAACACTGCCTTCGGTATTTATGGAAGAGTATCGGCCGGACTTGATAAAGCGAGCTGTGCTGGTGGTGCAGTCACATCGGCTACAACCAAAAGGGCCCAGTTTGTTGGCGGGTAGGAAGACCTCGGCAGAGAGCTGGGGTGTTGGTAGAGGTGTGTCAAGAATACCGCGTATAAAGGACGGTAGAAGAGCAGCACGGGCACCGCAAGCAGTTGGTGGAAGAAGAGCACATCCACCAAAGCATAATAAAATATTGAAGTTGAAGCTAAACGAAAAAGAGAGACGGAAAGCGATACGGTCCGCTATCGCAGCTACTATAAACCCAGACATCGTGAAGAGCAGGGGACATAAGTTCAGCGAAGATGTGGAGTTACCGATAGTGGTAGAGGACACGTTCGCAAGCATAGGGAAAACCACAGAAGTAGAGGGCGTTTTAGCGACCATAGGGGTCGGTGAAGATTTGCTCCGTGCACAGAAACGTAAAATACGAGCTGGAAAAGGTAAAATGCGTGGCCGGAAATATAAGGCAAGAAAGAGCGTTTTAATTGTCGTTTCCGGTGATGAAGCAGAATCTACGGATCGTGGAACAGCAAAAATAATTGCTGGTGCGAAAAATTTACCGGGTGTTGAGGTCTCTTACGTAGAGTCGTTGAATGCCGAGTTGCTTGCACCGGGAACGCATCCCGGCAGGTTGACTATCTGGACCGAATCGTCAATATCAAAGCTTGCTATGTTGGAGCGATAAAAATGGATAAAGGACAAATAATAAAACATCTTGTAGCCACGGAAAAGGCAACTATAATGATAGATGACGAGAGCAAACTCCAGTTCATGTTTGAGACTCCGGTAAAGAATATAAGGACAATGATCACATTTAAAGGCGAGAAGAAAGCAATAA
>QENJ01000221.1 GCA_013374505.1 Candidatus Methanophagaceae archaeon | reverse complement strand
CCACCTGCACCATAAAACAGCGACATCACGTACGCCAGCATGCAAAAAACAAGGAAAACAACCGCTAAGAAGATACCGGCATAAAAACCTACACTCTCCACGTCTATCTCAGGGCAATGCGCTTTTATCGCTTCTACTGCTTGCGGATCACGAGTATCCATACTCATCATAATCCTCATCGAGTCGACAGGACGTTTCAAAAAACATTTCAGTGCACCTACAAATTTACTTACCATCCTTTTTCCCTCCTCTATTCTCCCCTTTTTGAGACATTGTCTTCGGCTTCTCCTTTTATCACAATAGTAATAGCATCTCCGTTAGTTAATCCTGATACTTATGCCATATAAATGTTTCGATTTTTGGCTACATTAAAGTGTTATATAACTTAGGGCGGATAAACACTTATCTGTTTAGCTATTCAATTTAAAAGCTAACAACATACAGGGGATAAAGAAAACTATGGACTTTTTGGTTGTTTACGGCTTTTTCAAACCTAAGAGGGAAACAGCCTCGGGAAGGGAAGTGGCGAGGTTTGAAGGTAGTAAAAACAAAAAAAAGAATGGACGGCTAAAGATTTCCGGCTCTTTTGAGCTAACAACCCCACAGAAATGGTGCAGAATAGGGCTCATCTTCAGGTTTAGTGAAACGGTAAAGTGGTACGATTATGAGCCATCTCTTGGCGTTCAATTCAACAAATACAGGTTATCAATCACCGATAAACAGGGAAATTGCTTATTCCGCGAGGATAGATCAGTTATGGAATTCATTTCGCTTTTCACGACAGCTTATACAGGTAAGCAATATTTGGGCAAATACACGGCAACTCACAAGGGTAACGTGGCAATATTAGAGTTCATACCGCCGGGTCCTGGAAATTATGAACTTGATTTTGACCTGGCGGCAGATGAGGAATTCTTTGAAACAGGACATAAGCGAACGACTATATTTCAGGAATTCGCGCTGTATGTGTGTGAAGGGGTAAAGCCTCTGGAGGGCACGGAATATCCGCATAAGCGAGTGGATTTGATGCAAGTTAGAGAGATAATGACACGTCCAATCATCACTGAAGATGAAGCGGTTTTGGTCACTAAGATAGCGAAGGATATGGCAGAACTGGGGATAGGGAGTGTAGTTATAACAAAAGAGGGTAAACCTGCAGGGATTATTACAGAGCGCGACTTGGCATTAAAAGTTCTATTAAAGGATAGGAAGGCAAGCGAAGTAAAAGCACAAGAAATAATGTCTTCCCCCTTGATTACTATCGCGCCCGAAACGTCTGTTGAAGAAGCATGTGAACTCGTAGTAAAGAATGGCATGGAAAGGCTGCCGGTGGTTGAAAACGATGTACTCATCGGTATTGTAAGTGTTAGAAACATGTTGACAAAGAAGTCAGAGTATGTAAATATATTTTATCCCGCAGTGCGTGCTTTAGCAAGTAGAGGTAAACAAGGGGTCAGTTCGGTAGCCTCCTATTTTTTATTTAAAACAGATAAAAGAGGAGAAAACGTGAAGATGCAAGTTAAAGATATAATGGCACATCCAATCATCACGGAAGATGAAGACACGACAGTCACGAAAATAGTGGAGGATATGGACGAGTTTGGGATAGGAAGTGTAGCGATAACAAAAGAAGGTGAACCCGTAGGAATTATTACAGAGCACGACTTAGCATTGAAAGTATTATTGAAGGACCGGAAGGCAAGCGAGGTGAAATCAAAAGAAATAATGGCATTCCCTGTGATTACTATCGAGCCAGAAGTATCAATAGACGAAGTGTGCAAGCTCTTAGCGAAGAAGCGCATAAAGAGACTGCCCGTGGTGGAAAATGGTGTGTTCGTGGGCATTGTTAGTACTCGCGATCTGTTGGCAAGGAAGCCGGAGTGTGCAAGGGGATTCTATTTCTAAGGATATTTTGGCTCCTCTGAAATAACAACCGTTCAGAAATGTTACAGAATATGGCTCCTCACAATACGGCAGGGAAATTGCTTGTTCCGTGAGATAGATTAATTATATGTTCCTTTTCACGTTTTTAGATCTGGTTGCAGATGAGTACTTTTCGTTTTGAAGTGCAAAAGTCAAAATCACTCTTAGGCACCGCATTTTTCCGATTTTCACTCTGCATTGTGCAATTAAAAGCTCGAAATCATCACGGGGTTGTGCTTTTAGGTTACAAGCCACCCATGTATAAGCATAGCGATCAAATATACAGCGATTAAGAGAAGCACCAGCAGCATTGCAGTACCTATGTTTAATCTTACCATGGGTTCTCGTTCAGGTTGCCGCTTTCTTATTTCCTCCAAATCTCGCTCATGTTTTACAGCTTCTTCTGAAGCAGCAATCGGTTTCTCCATCTTTAGCCTTGTCTCTTCTCCTTTTATTTTCAACGCAGCAAATGGATTCTTGCTGAACCAAACGAAAAAACCTGCCAGTTTCATTACATTCCGGTCCATGAAGCTTGCAAAGGCCATCAGCGGTCCCTTGCAGAACCGTATTACCCACTTTCCCGGTAGCCGATAGAACCAATCGGTATCAAGCGTAATCGTGGGTGTACCATGAAGCTTGTCTCTCAACATCCAGAACGCCACAAACGTGAATACAAGGAGTTGACACATTGCTATCACATGACCCGCGCCATAAGGTTCATAATGAACGGGATAAGGCAAGATGTTATAAAGTATTTTCGGATACACCCCGAGCAAGACGCACAAAAATCCGGTGAGACCCATTGCAGCGAGCATATTCAAGGGCGGTTCTCTCGCCTCACAGACGGGCGTGTCCCGCGCAAACCACACACCCCACGGAAGCTTCAAACCCGTATGAAGGAATGTTCCTACTGAAGCGAGTTCAAGCATCAACCATATAGTTGAGTAACCCCACATCCCGGAAGCATAGACCACCATAGTCTTACTTATGAATCCATTGAATAACGGGAATCCTGAAATGGAGAAAGCGCCGATCATGTACAACCAAAAAGTAATGGGCATGTATTTGTAGATACCGCCCAATTCTGTTAGCTTTCTCCGTCCCGTTACCTCGATCACCGCACCCATACCCATAAACAGCACCGCCTTGTAAAGAATATGAGAGAACGCATGAGCTGTGGAGCCGTTTATCGCCATTTCACCTGCTGCAGTGCCGAAAACACCCATCCCCACACCGCACACCATGTAACCCACCTGGGAAATGATATGGTATGCGAGAAGTCTTCTTATATCATTCTCAAGCACCGCAAAGACAACCCCATACAGTGCCATTATCGCGCCTAACCAGATCAGCATCTCAACACCCGGGAAACCCCGTATCAGCACGTATACCGCACTCTTCGTGGTGAATGCAGTTAAAAATACCGCGCCGGTAACGCTTGCTTCCGGATAGGCATCTGCCAGCCACGCACCCAAGGGTGGAACCGCAACATTTATAAGAAACGCGAGTAAAATTAGATATATCCCCAAATATTCACTTCCTATGCCCCAGGTAAAAGAGTCGAAGGCAAGAGAACCACCATTTTGCAGGTGTATCAGGACCCCGGCTAATAGACATACACCGCCAAAAGAATGCACCATGATATATCTAAATCCCGCACTGGATGCCGATTTCGTCTTGCCATACCAAACGATAAACAGCGATGCACATGCCATCATCTCCCAGAAGAAGAACAAAGTAAGGAGGTCACCTGCGAATACCACCCCAAGCGTGCTTCCGATGTAAACTAACGCAGCCACGTGCTGCCAATCCTCTTTTATATGTATCGAATACAGGAACATGCAAAAAGAAGCTATTACGAACACGTATGCGAAAACCATGCTCAGCAGATCTATTCTGCCAAGGATAAGCTCATATCCCATGAAAGTAACTATCCATGTTTTGCCCTCTGATAGGAGCACGCCTTTAGACATTAAGATAAGAGTCACAAATGCTAATGTCGGCAGTAAGAGCACATATACCTGTTTCAGTCTCTCTCTACCCTTTAAAAATGGTACTAAAAAAGCGCCGAATATGTATATAAAACCAGGGTGGATCCACTCAATCATTACTTATCACCCCCGGTAAAGGCGTATTTCTTTTAGCGTTTCTCATAATAATCCTCCTCCTTCTGAAGCCAGCGATGTCCAAGTGCTTTTGACGCAACGATGATGACCACGCAACCAACAAAACCGTACACAGCACTAAAGACCGGTATTTCCTCCCACCAGAAGAATAGGTGCATATGCAAATACAACTGAGCAAGTATCCCTGCCAGAACACTGACGAAAATACATATATAAAGCAACAAAAACAAAACCCTCATCGTTATCTTCATCGCTACTTCACACACCTCCACCTAAACCTGCAACTGCGAGTTTTACAAGATCCATTATATGGAATGTATTCGGGAATAAGCAAAATATGATGGAGAAAATTGCCGTTAACGTCAATGGCACGAGCATGAATATAGATGCCTCTTTAATACGGGAATTGCCAAACTCCTCGCCTTCAGGGGTATCGAAGAAAGCGGTATATATTATCGGGAAGAAATAAACGATATCCAGCAGAGAACTGATCATAAGGACTGCCAGCAGAATCAGGGAATGCGCCTCCAACGTACCTAAAGCAAGATACCATTTACTTATAAAGCCACACACAGGAGGTATGCCACTCATACCTAGCGCGCCTATTGCAAATGCAGCCATCGTTACCGGCATTACTCTCCCTAAGCCCTTCATCTCGCTTATGTTCGTTTTACCACTGGCTACTATTATCGCTCCGGCGCACATGAACAGCGTTATCTTCATGAACGCATGGAAAGGGACATGGAGCATTGCGCCTTCTACACCCATTGGATTCAACAACGCCACGCCAAAGAGGATGTAAGACAACTGGCTAATCGTGGAATATGCAAGTCTCTTTTTTAAGTTGTCTTGTGCGATTGCCATAAGAGAAGCGACTATCATCGTGAACGCAGCAATCGAAGCAAGTACTACCCCCAACCCAAGATCACTCATCAAATCTATTCCGTATATGTAGCACACCACCCGGACGATTCCAAATACACCCGCCTTTACCACCGCAACCGCATGAAGAAGCGCACTCACAGGTGTAGGTGCTGCCATTGCTGTCGGAAGCCACGAGTGAAAAGGCATCCATGCCGCTTTCATGAATCCCAGCAGGGATATTGCAAATAAAGCCATCAATGCGCCCCGCGATGCCTCCGCGAGATTTGGTATTCCGCCATTCGTAAAATCTGTCGTTCCCGCAAAATGGTAGGTCAAAATCACAGCCGCGAGGAAGAAACAGCCGGAGGTAAGCAGATACGCTACATATTTACGACCTGCGAATAGCGCTTCTGGCGTCTGGTCATGCGCCACTAACGGATACGTTGAGACCGTTAAAATTTCATAGAATACAAACATCGTGAGCAGGTTCCCTGCAAATGCTACGCCCACAGCACCGAAGATAGCCCAGCAGAAAAAGAAATAATAGCGTGTCTGCGCGTGTTCATTCAATCCACGCATATAGCCAATGGAATAAGACGAGACAAGAATCCACAAGAAAGAAGCAGTAATCGCGAAGATAAGCCCAAAAGCATCTATACTGAACCCAAAATCAACGTTTGGGAACGCAGTAAAGAACGTGTATTTGATAATATCTCCCCCTAGAATAGTCGGTACCATAGAAAAGACAATCAGACACTGCAGTATAGCCGCGAGCATCGTCCAGCACTCTCTTATGTTCGGCCACTTGCCGAATAGTGCAACGAAAATAGAGCCAATTACGGGGCACAAAATCGCTAATAACGGACTTATTGATTCCACTATCATGGTGCATACACCCCTAATCCAAACAACTCATTTACACGGTCTAATATGGGGAATGAGCCAATTATCGGTATCTCCATGAGCCAGATAATACCGACAACAATACAGAGAATAGCGAGCGTTAATACAGGGATGAGCATACTAAGCGGTATTTCATCTACTTTTACAGGACTTGATGAGTGTGAATGTCCCTCTTCTCCTTCTCCCCGTTTCATATACATCATTTCTATCACACGCCAGAAATAAACGAGGTTTAGCAGCGTACTGAGCAGCAGAACCGCAACGAATATGATTTTCCAACCTCCTGCATCTAAACATGCAAGTATTATATACACCTTCGATACGAACCCCACGCTCGGCGGCACACCAATCATAGAAATAGCCGCTAACGTAAAAGCAGCGCATGTATATGGCATTTTCTTTGCCAAACCTTGTAAGTCCGAGATATTCCATAACTCCGCTTTATAGATAAAAGCACCGGCAACCAAGAACAGACAACCCTTCATCAATGCGTGGTTGAGTATGTGCATCAATGCCGGAGTAAGCCCACCCCAAAGTGCATGGTGCGTGGAAACAGAAAGCCCAACTGCAAGCATGATGTAGCCCATCTGCGAAACTGAGGAATAAGCAAGCATCCGTTTCAGGTTATACTGCGCTATCGCAAGAACAGAACCTATAATTATGCCCAACCCAGCTACCAAACAAAGGAAATCGAATATAGGCACGTATTCTATGATGAACTCTAAACTATAAACAGAAAAACAGACCCTTATGAATGCGTATGTGGATACCTCGATGATAATACCGGAAAGCATTGCGCTTATCTCCGAAGGTGCAAATGAATGTGCATCTGGTAGCCACGTATGAACCGGAAATAGCGCCATTTTTACGCACAGTCCAACAGTGAAGAATACAAAAGCCGCCTGAACTACTCTATTACCATATAAAGGTGGCAATAAGATAGACAGGTCGTGCATGTTCAACGTACCCGTTACCGAATACAAAAAGCCTATCCCCAGCAAGAAGAAGCAAGCACCGAGCGCACCCAATACGAGGTAAGTAAAACTCGCCTTCAACGCTATTTTACCTCTCGATGCGATTAACGCATACGCCGCAAGCGAAAATATCTCGACAAAAACATACATGTTGAATATATCGCCGGTTACTGTTACACCACAGAGCCCTGTGACGAGAAGTTGAAAAAGGGCATAAAAAGAAACAATCTTATCAGGTAGTTCGTGTTCTATACTCCTCTTTGAATACGTGACACATATTAAGCTCAAAGCCAAAAGTATGACCAATACATAAGCATTTAACGCATCAATGACATATTCTATGCCCCAAGGAGGAGCCCAGCCACCGAACCAGTAATATATGGTCCCTACAGTCATAACGTGACGCAGGATAAAAATAGACATGACGAATTGAACGAGAATGGTTGCGAAGGAGATGAAGAAAGAAGTTTTCTTGTTCCACCAGCCGACAATTAAAATGGTAAAAGCGGCGAGCATGGATATTACAATTAAAAGCACAGGCAAATGTTCAACTATCAACACGGTTTTTTATTTCCCTCCTTTATTCATACTGCTTTTCTCACCACTACAATAGTGCAAAAAATGTATATCTACACTGCTTTATTACATAGGAAGCGTTATGCAACGCAGCCACTATTTACCGTGTGTCACTACGCCCCGCGCTCTCTCTCCAGCTCTATTATCTCGGATTCTTCTATCGTTCCGTACTCCTCATACATCAATATGACTAAGGCAAGAGCGACTGCAGTCGTTGCGACCCCAACCACTATCGCCGTCAGGATAAGCACATGCGGTAATGGATTCACGTAAACATAACCCTGGGCTATCATCTCTTCACTCACTATTGGCTCGGTTCCACCGGTTATATCACCCAGCGATATGTAGAATAGAAATATAGCGGTTTGAAATATGTTCAATCCAATGATCTTCTTTATCAGATTGTCCTTCGCGATCATCGCATAGAACCCGATGAGCATAAGCACAATAGAAATCCAGTAATTGTATTTCGCAAATAGTTCTTCGATTAGCCATTCCATCATTTTTAATCTTCTCCCTCCCTTTCACCTATTTCTTCGTTTTCTCGCTTCCACACAAGGTTAAAGAATATAGACGTGATTACAGCCATCACCGTTATCCCGATTCCTACTTCCACAAGGTCCATACCCAGAGCCCGGTTCTCTTCAAAATGGTGTGTCAAAGGAATGTAGCCGTAGTTGAGAAACTGCGCAGCACCATAGCTAAAGAGTATACATAACAGCCCTACACCTGCGTAGAGATATACTCCAGTACTGAAAAGCACGATATTTGCACGCTCTGAGAATCTATTCCCTGCTTTTACGATACCGAAAGCGACAACATATAAAACAAAAGAAGATGCAAATATAACACCGCCCTGGAATCCACCCCCGGGTCCGCCTGCACCATGTATAATCACATACAATGCAAACAACTGGATGAATGGTACCATCAGCCTCGTTACAGTCTCTACAATAATACTCCTGCCTTTACCAGTTCCTGTATCAGTATCTTTCGATGGCATAGTCTATTCAGGTCTTTTACCCGTCCTCCTCAACAATAATAAAACCGCTACACCCGCGGTAAATATAACGGTGGTTTCACCAAGCGTATCATAGCTTCTGTAGTCAGCAAGAATATAAGTTACCATGTTCGGCACTTCGGTCTCATGCTTGCCTTCTTCTACAAACCTCAGGTAAAGCGAATACCGGTAAACCCACAACTCATCCCCTTCCTTTGCAATAAAGTAATATTTCTGCTCCTTCGGATAGAAATGCTGCTTCGTCTCCTCAGGAATAATAACTGCTTCCCATTCTCCTTCTTTTAGCTTCGCAACTCCAGAAGGAAGCGGAAGCCCTACCGCCCCTATCTTAGCGTTTAAACTCGCAGGGATAACGCCCTGGTCCAAATCATCCACTAACCCCGTGGCATCCATATCGAACAATTTAACATACCTGTTAGGGGCAGAATCAGGATCGCCAAATGCCGGTATATCCTCAGCTACATAAACAAAAAGACCGCCTAAAAAGAGTACAAAAACGAGTGCTGCTACCGAAAGCTGATTCATTTCTTTTCCCACCTCTTCGTCCTGGATAAAGCCGCGATTAAGAATGCTGTGGTTGCTCCTGCACCGACCGCAGCTTCTGTAAATGCAACATCCACCGAGTGCATCTCCACCCAGACAACAGCCATCAGGAAGCTATAAGCGCATAGCAGCATAATCGCACTTAAGAGGTCCCTGGTGGTAATTGCAACAATAGCAATTATCACAACCAAAAACAACAGTACGAGATCAAGCTCAAATATCATTTTTTATTTATCTCCTTTTTTCATTTTTTTCTTTTTAAGAATATGTTTTTTATCCTTCTTCCATAAACACTTTAGCTACTTTACTTTGCATCGTCTTATCCACAGTGAGCGCATCCGCGGGTGCTTGCGCGATTGCATGCACCTGAAACTTACCCTTCGTGGGGTCTACATTTATCGTTATTGTTCCCGGTGTTAATGTGATGGAATTAGCTAAGGTAACGAGGGCAAAGTCGCTTCTCAATGGCGTTTCAAATTCTATTATGACCGGGTCTATCGGCATCTTCGGGTGCAGAACACGATATGTAACATCAAAGTTCGCGAGTATTATCTGCCATAGCTCCCACCCGAGATATATAAAAAACCTGAAGGCTTTCACGAGCCTCTTCTCCCCTTTCCCCGTCACCAGCAGGTCATGAGAAATCAAAGCAACAATCAGGCTGCAGATTAGACCTGCTCCGACATGTAAGGCATCAAGCATCCCGGATAAAAGAAGCCAGAATAGGAACATAGCACAAAACGTTACAGCAATTCCAAAAACCTTTCCTGAGTTATCGCTCATCTTTTTTTTTTTACTCCTACCTTTTTTTTACATCCGCGGGTCCCCTTTCTTCCAAGGCTTCACACCGGTATTATAAGCCGCTTTCATTATCGCGTGTGTCGCTGTAGGATTGGCGAGGAATATGAAGCAAATTAAGAACAGGAGCTTCACGGGTACAAGTTGCACCGAAAGTTCGGCTCCCGGGCTATAAACGAAAATATGGTATAACAACAAACCAAAGAGTATAAGGACCTCACCAAGCGTGTCGCACTTACCGGTGGCGTGCAGCCGCGTGTAAAAGTCGGGCAATCTCAGTAACCCGATTGCGCCGCTGAGCATAAAGAATACGCCCGCAGCCAGTAATATCGTCACAATTACCACGATTAGCTCGACCATACTTCACCTCGCTCTAAATATTTCGCGAATGCTAACGTGCCAATGAAATTTAAGAGTGCATAAAGAAGCGAAATGTCAAAAAACAGAGGTCTTTCAAATATGTAGCCAATAAGTACCAGAAGAACGATCGTTTTTGTCCCTATCACATTTATCGCCGCCACACGATTGAATACCTCCGGCCCGACCGTGGCTCGGTACAACGCCAAAAATATCGTGACTACGATTAGCAATCCAACCGCTAAAAATACTGTGTCTATGTCCATCATCTTTTCGTTGGTGCGGGTTACCTCATGATTTTACTTTATGAGGTATTGAACTATGTTATAAACCCTTTATAAAAACCTTTCGGTATTTTTCTGATATTGTAGTAAAAAGTAAGATGTCAGTACCTGTTTTTGAAGCGCAGAAGAAGCGAGCACTTGAGCGATTACGTATAAGGGGAGCGGATGAAGAGGCGAAGGCGATATTAGAGAAGCTAAACCGCCTCGAACGGTTCTTCACAACGAGCAGTTGCTCTGGAAGAATCGCTCTGCTTTGTATTCCCGAGATAGGAGCGAAGCGCGAGGCAGAATTTATTGGTAAGTGGCACCGACCTGTTGAGACGGGCGAGGTGCAGGACGCGATTTTTAGCGCAGAACGTGACGAGATATGGTTAATAGCGCAATCACCGATATTGCACGTGGCGTGTCTGGGTTTAGATAGCGCAAAGGCGTTGCTACGGATAGCGATAGAATCGGGCTTCAAATATAGCGGCATAAAGGCGATTTCACCGGATGGTTTTAAAGTGGTAGTAGAGATAATGAGCACGGAACGGATGGACGTCCCGTTAGGTGCAGACGGCGAGATGCTCTGCCCGGAGTCGTACATTGAGTTTGTCGTATTGAAGGCGAATTTCATGCTTGAACGCGGTAAAAAGAAGTTGAAACGGCTTTATCACGGCTTGAAAGAGCTGGAATAAATCGCTCTTTTCCCCGTTGTTAATGCTATTCCTAATTGAGTCTTCATTACTCTACCGCGTCCTCAAAAAAGGAGTCATTGCAAAGCGGATCTTCCGCCATATAATCGCCACAATGCAGATACGCCCTCACACGACAACCTCCGCATAGCTCTTTATGTTCACACGCGGCACATCGCCCCTTCACCGCACGACTCCTCAGTTTGACAAATACCTCGGAATTAAGTACAGTACGAAGACTCGTTTCTCTTACATTACCTGCTTTCACCTCCAGCAGCGGACACGGTACCACATCGCCATTCGGTTTGATAGAAAGCATACCAATACCAGCACGACAGCCCGGGACCTCGTTATAAAAGAACTCCGGCACGAAAAGCCCGGCTGCTGCCTTACGTTTCAGCACCACCCAGTACTGACATGCCTGAGTCGTGCATATTTCGAGTGACTTACGCCGGTTCTGCTCTTCATATAACAGCGTCAGGTTCTTTGCATACTGTTCGATCGCGAGTTCACCATCCGGTATCTTATCGCTTCCACGACCCATCGCGATATAATGGAAGAACCGGCACTGTCTCGCGCCCAAGCCCTCTGCTATATCTATAATATCGACAGTTTCCGATTCGTTCTGTTTCATTATGCAGGGGTCAACCACCAGACTCATTCCCGCTTCTATACATGCTTGCGCACCGTGCACTGCTTTTTCAAATACGCCTTTGCCTCGTATCGCATCGTGTGTCGCTTGTGTACCGTCAATAGGTATTATCACCTCGTCAATGCCCGAGTGCTTCAACCGAGCAGCAACGGATTCCGTGAGCAAAATACCGTTTGATGCAAGCACCATACGTAAACCGTTATCTTTACCGTAAGAAATGACTTCAAACAAGTCCTCTCGCATCAAAGGCTCGCCACCGCCGAGTGTGACGTTCGTGCCAGCACCAAAGACAGTTACTATATCATCAATTAGATTCCGTGATTCTGCTGTGCTCAGTTCGTCGTCTAATCGTGTGCCCGCTTCGTAATAGCAGTGCTTGCATACCAGGTTGCACTCACGCGTGACGTTCCAGTTGATATTGTATTTGGTCATTTTTTATTGTCTCAATTCCTCTAACTTTAGTTCCCAATATATTTGCAATATAAAAAATAGCCCTTGCTTTAATACTTCCCGTATTTGTAGTTCAGGTAGTGCAGAGAGAGGTAACCAAAGCCAATGGCGAACATGTAGAATATGAGGCGATCCAGTAATGCAACCGATGCGGCAATCGTGGAAGGTATTCCAAATGAGTGGTAGAGAGTAATCATCATAAGCTCGGTAACCCCTGCTCCTCCGGGTAAGAACAAGAAGTAACTCAGGAATATAGAGAGCGAAATTACAATCATAACCGCGAAGAACGATACGCGAAGTCCGAAAGCGGAGAATAGCACATATGTACTTGCAAATGTCAGTATCCAGCAGACAAAAGCCAGGATAATGTTCACGCTCACTTTCTTACTGTCGTGGGCCAGATCCGAGAATGTTTGTGCGAATTCACTTAGCTTCTGTGTGATGTATTCATCGAAGGCTTGTAAGGTCGTGAATTTGTTCCTGAGGCTTGAAAGAGGACCAAAGTAGTAGATTCGTGAGATAATTGCTTTGCCCTTGAAGCTCTTCCCCGCGTACTTCACCTTCAGGATATAGCCCAGGATGGGTACACCTATGATAAGGAACAACACGAACTCCAGCAGTATCTTCAGCATCAGGGGCACGTTTTGGATGAATATAAGCACAAAAAACATGGAACATATACCAAAGAATAGCAGGACACCGACTCCTGTAATCCGCTCTACCAAAATCGTGGTGAGGCACGTAGCCTTATCTGTTTTTATCCTCTTCGAGAGGAAGTACGCTTTTAGTGGGCCGCCACCTACCTGCGGTCCGGGTGTAATGAAATCAACAAAGCCACCGGCAAGTGACATGGGCAATAGCGAAAAGAAAGACGTCTTTTTTATACCGTTCACGAATATCTGCCATTTCAAGTTCCTTACCAGGATGGCCGCGGATTGAAACACAACAGCTATTATAAGGTAGCGTGGATTTGCACTCAATAAAGCAGTATACAGGTTTGAGAACCCGATGTTGTATATTACCGCGATTAGAAGCACTAAAATCAGCGGGAGTGACAGATACTTGAGCTTGTTCATTTCATTCATTTTTCTGTGCTCTTATCTTCATATAATCGCAAATGACAGGTACCCCCACGAAATCGCGTACGTAAGCATTTGTGCGTTAAAGCCCGAAAATAACGGGATCAACAGATTATCGTCCATCTTGTTCACCACGGTCTCGACTATGGTCGCCGTACCAGCCATCACCACGATTATCAGCCAGGAGTCCAGGAACATGAATCCTATGGCTAAATCCACAATGAACTCAGCCATACAACCTTCCACAGCACGGTTCTTTAGCTTTGGTATCCAGGTCTTGCCGAATCTCTTGCCGAATATCGCTGCACATGTATCACCAAACGTGGTCATCAGTATAGCAGCCATAGCGATATTCTTGTCAAATACGCTGATTGCTATTATGGCACCCATTATAAAGAATACGTGCCCGGCTAATCGGTCCTTTTCCTTTTCGCGGTAGAACTGTTGAAAGACCGGTAATTTTAGCCGGAGATCTATTCTGACGAATTCCAACTCAAGGAATAGTATCAATAGCACAGTCAGTATCAGCAGTATCACGGTTTTCGGCAGGAAGAAGTAGGCTATGACTATCAGTACTGAAGTGACGTGCACCGTCTTCCGCTGGAGTTCCTTTTTCAAACTGAATTCTTCCATTCTTTATATTATATCCGTTATGGACTTTCAATTATATTTAAGGATGCTTTAGTAGCTATTAACAAGAATATGAACGATCCAGTAAAAGTAATAATCATGGGCGCAGCCGGACGGGATTTTCACAACTTTAATGTCTATTTCAGGGATAATCCTGCATACCGAGTAACAGCATTTACAGCCACCCAGATACCTGATATAGAAGGCAGAACATATCCCGCGGAACTGGCAGGCGGCTTATACCCGGACGGTATACCCATTTTTCATGAACAAGAACTGGTCAGTCAGATAAAAGAGCATTCGATTGATCTTGTAGTGTTCGCTTACAGCGATGTGCCTTACCAGCATGTTATGTCAAAAGGAGCCGAAGTAAATGCCGCAGGTGCGGATTTTACCATGCTGGGTCCGCATGTTACAATGCTGAGAAGCAGCGTGCCAGTAATCAGCGTCTGCGCGGTACGTACTGGCAGCGGCAAGACCTCTGTAAGTAAACGGATATGCCAGCTCTTGCGAGAGCGCAACAAGAAAGTGGTAGTTGTAAGGCATCCCATGCCATACGGCAAGCTTACAGAGCAAGCAGTACAGCGGTATTCATCCTATGAGGGCCTGGATAGTAAGGGGTGTACCATAGAGGAGCGGGAAGAGTATGAAACACATATTGATGCAGGCTGTATTGTATATGCCGGTGTGGACTATGAAAAGATCCTGCGGCAGGCAGAAACCGAAGCTGATATTATAGTTTGGGACGGCGGCAATAACGATTTCTCGTTCTTTAAACCTGATCTGAATATAGTGGTTGCGGACCCGCACCGTGCCGGAGATGAATTGACGTACTACCCGAGCGAGCTAAATTTACGAATGGCAGATATTGTAGTGATAAATAAGCAGGATACTGCGGAATTGGAAAAGATCGAGCAGGTACGCCGTAGTATAATGAAAGTAAACCCGGATGCACAGATCATTGATTCGGCATCACCGATTACCGTAGAACATCCCGAGCTCATCAGGGGCCGGCGGGTGCTTGTGGTAGAGGACGGTCCCACAGTGACACACGGCGGCATGAAGTATGGTGCCGGGATCATTGCTGCTAATAAAGCAGGCGCAAAAGAGATCATTGACCCAAGACCGTTTACAACCGGCACTATCACTGCAACATTCAGACAGTATCCGGATATAGGTCCGCTGCTTCCTGCTATGGGTTACAGTGATGAGCAGATCCATGACCTGGAGCAGACAATCAACTCATCCGATTGCGATGCTGTTGTTATTGGCACGCCTATTGACCTGACGCGTGTTGTTAATATCAATAAACCTGCAACAAGGGTGCGGTACAGTATTAAGGAGATCGGCGATTCCAATCTGGAAGCGGTGGTTGATGCGTTCTTAGAGCAGGTGAACGTATGAATGAGTCTGATAGTAGCTGCGCTTGGCGGAAATGCAATAATCAAAAAGGGAGAACAGGGCACCTTCGCACAGCAGTTCACCAATACCTTTGAGTGCATGGGCGATATTGCTCATCTGATCAAAGCCGGGCATCAAGTGGTGCTGACTCATGGTAACGGACCACAGGTAGGTTTTATCATGATACAGGTAGAAGCAGCCGCTGGTAAGGTCCCTACTGCACCGTTACATGTGGATGTTGCCCAGTCACAGGGCAGTATGGGGTATATGATCGCCCAGAGCCTCACAAATCAGTTACAAGTGCATGGCATTGATACCCGCGTGGCAGCAGTGATGACTCAGGTTCTTGTTAATATTGATGACCCGGCCATGAAGCATCCGACCAAACCAGTAGGCGCATTTTATACCAGGGAACGGGTAGTTGAGCTGAAACGCAGCGGCCATGCCATCGTTGAGGACAGCGGACGCGGTTGGCGGCGTGTGGTACCCTCTCCCCGTCCTATCAGGATCATAGAGGTTGACATCATTAAAGAACTGGTACAGGCAGGGACAATCGTGGTGGCATGTGGCGGCGGTGGTATCCCGGTAGCAGAAGATAACGGTGCGCTTAAAGGTGTGGATGCCGTGATAGACAAAGACCTGGCTTCCAGCTTGCTGGCTGTCGAAATAAAGGCCGACGTGATTGTGTTCCTGACAACCGTGGAACGGGTGGCACTGAACTATAATACGCCACAGCAGGTAGAACTGGACAGGCTGACCCTGGATGAAGCCAGGCAATACCTTAGAGAGGGTCAGTTTCCGCCCGGGAGTATGGGTCCCAAGATTGAAGCGGCTGTTGAGTTTGTGGAACGTGGTGGCGATAGAGCGGTTGTATGCCTGCCCGAGGTTGTAGTTGAGGCTCTTGAGGGTAGGGCAGGAACAGTGATAGAGTGAAATTTAGGTTGAATCTTAAATGCCTGCAAAAGGGCAAAGGTTCATTCTCTCAGGCATAGTCTCGCAATACAGCAATCAACGCACTGAAGTTTTACCATTAAGAGTAAGTGAGGTGGTAAAGTTGAGACCCGATGTATTGACACTCAGAGAAAACTTAGGCATCTGACTATAAGAACCGTTCAGAAAATATTTGAAAACGCATGTAAGAAAACAGAGGTAACCAAAGAAGTTACCGTTCATTCATTACGCCATAGTTTTGCAACGCACCTGTTGGAGAGTGGTGTATATTTGAGGTATATTCAAGAACTACTGGGGCATAAAAGCTCAAAGACGACAGAAATATATACCCATGTTAGTAATAGGGATATAGGGAAGATAAAAAGTCCACTAGATAGTTTGAAAGTGGGAGAGAGGAATAAATGAATAGGCAAAAGTTCGTATATATTCCCAAAACGGAACAAAAAGCGAATTTCGTATATAAGGAGTTGTACGAAAGAACGAGCCAAGATAAGGAGAAATCAATATGAAACAATGGTATGAATCTTTATTTGAGAACTATGGTAAAAAGTATGATAATGGAAACTTTACACAGGGCACAATTGGCGAGTGTGATTTTATTGAAAAAGAAATTGATTTTAATAAGTCGCTAAAAATAATTGATATCGGATGTGGTACCGGTAGACATTCGATTGAATTAGCAAAAAGGGGTTACAAAGTTACAGGAATTGATTTGTCAGAATCACTTCTGGAGCGAGCAAAAGCAAAAGCTCAAAACCTGCAAATAGATTTTCAGAAACATGATGCAAGGAATTTGCCATTTAAGAATGAATTTGATTTAGCAATAATGCTTTGTGAAGGAGCATTTCCTTTGATGGAAACAGATGAAATGAATTATGAAATCCTTCGAAATGCAACCAATTCTTTAAAGGCTGCCGGCAAGCTGATTTTTACAACACTTAATGGATTATTCCCTTTGTTTCATTCAGTTGAGGAATATTGTGCATCAACAACAGAAGAGGGAAATGCAACCTACAGTAAGACTACTTTTGATTTAATGACTTTTCGAGATTTTAATATTACAACAGTAGAAGATGATTTTGGAAATAAGAAAGAATTGGAATGTAATGAAAGATATTATGTGCCTTCTGAAATCACATGGCTATTAAAATCACTCGAATATAAAAAGATTGATATTTATGGAGCAAAACTCGGAGCCTTTTCAAGAAATGATAAACTTACAACTGAAGATTTTGAAATGTTGGTTATTGCTGAAAAATAATGACTCGCTCCATCGCACAACAGCGGCTACACGACTCCGCTCCGCTTAGTCCAAATTGGCTCCCGTTGGTCGTCAACTTCGTGTAGCCGCGGAACGTTGTATGAAATGCTTGAGAGGCTAACTTTAATCGTAAAACACATGCATATATAAATAATAAACTCAATAGAAAAAAAGTGAAAGGAAATTCAACTGAGCGTGCGCGGAAACTCTGTTATGCAAAATTCTTAACGCGAAAAGAGAAAAATCATTAGGAGGGTCACTTGATGACGGAAAAATCAGAAATAGATAGAGAAGTTTTGGATGAGGCCTACCGTCGTGGGTCTGATTATTTGATGCGGTATGCCTGTGCCCCCGGTGTTTTTGCTGCGGTTATGGACACTCTGGGCTACGAAGACGATCCCGCGGTTAATGACGTTTGGAAAGCGGCCGTAGGTTTAGTCGGAGGAACTGGCAACATGGCTATTGGAACCTGTGGTGCCATGGCTGGTGCCGCTATGGCAATAAGCTATAGCTTCGGCTTGAGAAAGGGGGAACCCGAGGACATGATGAAGATGCTCAATGTCACCAGTGTGGTTGCTGAGGTGGGTAAAAAGATGCAGGAGAAATACGGCCACATACAATGTCAGGAGGTTCAATTCCATCTCTTGGGAAAATCCTACCGATTCACCAATCCGGGGGCTATGCAAGAATTTATGACTCTATCGAGTGAGGATCCTGTCTGCAAAGAAGTAGCCGGAGACCTTGCCAGATGGACCGTGAAGAAAATTTTGGTGCACAATCCACATTTCTCAAAACGAAAACAAAAATGAGACAAAACCTAATTCCTTCCAACTTCACAAGTTGTTTAGTTTAATCCGTTGCTATACCCCTAATAGTCGAAAGTCATGTATTATAATACGTATTATACCTGGAAGGTTCGATACAGCGTTCACACAAACATTCCGTACATCCTGAAATAGTCCTACAAGTCACAAAAACTCCAATTTTATTAAGCCCGCCTGCCGCAACATTTCTTATATTTCTTGCCTGACCCACATGGACATGGATCATTGCGACCAATTTTCATTGAACTGGATGATTTTGTGTTCCTGGCGGGATTCTTTTTGGATCGCACTTTGAACTGTATTAGCGGTAGTGGGTTGTTTTTAGTCCCGAATTCTTCATCGCTCTCATCTTCTGGACTTGCATCGTAATCAACCAAGCCTAAAACTGCGAATTCAAATGTGCTTACTTGACATTTTTTCCTAGCATGGCTTTCGCTCTCTCGATTATATCCTTCGCATTTGGGCTGTCAGGATACAAATCTCGAATCCTCTCTCCGAGCTCTATTGCCCTTTTGCATTTCCCAAGATTGTAGTAGGCGTCCGCTGTCTCCCAAAGCAAAAACTCCGAGTTCGGATCATCTTTCAGTTTAGCCTCGTTTATTTCTATGAGGCCCCTCCAATTCTGGTTATAGAAGCATCTAGCAGCTTCTTCCCAACCTTCAGTAGACATCTTATTTTTTATGGTGTTAATTGGTAATCGCTCTCTATCGCTCTTATTTGTATGCCCGTAACACCGTTCATCCATAAATTAAACGAATTCTCTATTAAAAGTAATTCTCTAGAACGTTCCGAGCGTATCTGGTGTCCTGTCGGGTGTGGGGGGCGGTTTCATAACTCATCAGGCTCACAACTTTCGGCAACCACTTCAATAATTTCGGGTTTCATATACCGTATCCTGTCTCCAATGTCCTCAATTTCCTTTTTGAGCTGCGAATATGAAATATATTTACAAATTTTTGGTAATGGTGGTTTGAGCCTTGTAAATGTTGGTCTATTTATCTCATTCATCACTTTCTCGCGTCTATCGCCTGGAGCAACCAGATATAGATTGAGCTTGATATTTGGTTGCATGCTAACCAAATCAGACATTCTCAAAAGTCCAGAATAGATCGCTGAGGTATGTTCGACTTCGAAGGCTGCCATTATTGCATCTCCCCGCAACCACAAAACATCTATCAGTTCAATTGTTCTATTTGTAGCATTATCAAATTGTAGGGGCAATTCGCTTCTCAAATTAGGTATATCTTGAAACGGTTTTCCTTCGTATTCACGATTTCTATCATTTGTTGCTACCCATACATCCAATCCCAAATCAGATCCAAGTTTTAACAACATCCATTGAATCTCTTCATGGGTTGTTATTCCTTCCAGAGGTTCCTTTGTTTCAACTTCTTCATCCGTTGTTTCTTCCGGAATGGTTACTACCCCCTTTTTGATTCATATGTTTTTGGGTGACGCCAGTACTTCTTCTCGTCATAATCTCTTTCGATTGGATTAGCTATGGCATCCTTGATGGCTTCGACTATTATTTCCCCATCACTGGGATTGAAACGTGCAGGAGAACCTCTAAAGAAACCAGACCAAGCATTTCTTGATTTTAACCCCTGAAATAACGAAAGTCGGTCCCGCAAATCAAGAATAGGGATTGCTGTTTTGGGTTCTAGTTGATGTATCAATTCAACCTTAAACCGACAAGGGTAATCTGCCCATTCCCAGATGGACGTTTTATCAATATAGTAGTTCTGATTTCACCTCTAATACGCCTATTAATCTCGAAACTCCTGTCAGATAGCAAATCAAATAATCTCCTGGATGAATATTCGCTGCTGCTTTTCTTCTTTGCTCCCTAAAACCACTCACATTAGCCCCATTTTCCAAAAACTCTTCCCACGTCTTGCCGGTGAATAGATTTAGCCAATACTTTCCACTCATCTTATCTCCTCCCTATGCACCCATTTCCAATAACTTCAGTATAATCTCATTTCAAAGCAGTACAAATATTTAAATCCATTCTACCCCTCAGTCATACGAGATATGTAGCAAAACGTCCCACTCAAACCCCCGACACAAGCGTAGCAATACCAACAGCACCAGCGTACTGCGAATTCGGTGGCACAATAATATCCACACCCAGCATTTTCTCAAACTCTTTCTTCACGCCTTCTACCAGCGACACCCCACCGACAAAGATAATCGGCGGCCTCACCTCCATCTCCTGTATCTGATTCTCATACACCTGATTCGCAACGGACCGACACGCAGCCGCCGCTACGTCCTCTCGCTTCACACCCGAAGCAAGCGTAACAACAAGACTCTGTATCCCGAACACCATACAATAACTCTGCAAATCGTGTTTCTCCTTGGACTTAAGCGCAAGCTGCCCCAATTCCGAGATGTCCACATCCAGCCTATGCGACGCCACTTCTAAGAACCGGCCGGAAGAGCCACCGCAAATACCGCCCAGATTGAATATATTCGCAATCCCGTCTCGTGACAGAATCAGCTTGTTGTTCATCCCGCCTATATCTATCACCGTGGCATCACCTTTATGCAGCTTGGTAAGCAGAGCAGCACCTTTTGCGATCACACTCACCTCCTCTAAATTGAGGTCGGCCTTTACATGCTCGCCCACAAGTTCCCGACCGTGCCCTGTCACGCCAATTGCTTCTATATCGCTCATTTTTAGCCCCGCACCTTTCAACGCCGTTTCCATCACTTCATCCACACTTTTTCGCGGGTCCGTTGTCGGCTGCCATCCTACCCCCACTATCTCATCATCCTTCATCACTACTGCTTTCGTGGTAGAAGAGCCGGAATCAATACCCATTGTAATCCCCTCTTGCGTCTCGCGCATCAATAGCGACTTCCGTGTTATCAGTGTCGCCAGCGCTTCCAACCTTGCATATATCTCTATCTCCTTCGGCTTCTCTACATTTGAGTACGATATAATGGGGATGTCGGTTCTCTCATGCAGATACCGCCTGACCAGATCCTTCACAATCGTCCCTTCCGCACACTTGAAGCATGTAAGAAGAAGCGCGCCTTTTATCGTGGGGTCCTCTAACATAGACACCGCTCTTGCCATCATCATATTTAAACTCGGGCTTTCTGCCGTGAAACCCAGCTCTTTACAAGCTGCATCCACTTGCGATAGTTCCATCTCTGGATAAACCAAATCAATGCCCACATTCTCTGCTATATCGTTAAATAACCATTGAATTCCGCTATATTCCGTTCCACAAGAAATCTGTGCCACTCGTGTCATGACATTATCCCTTCTTCTCGCTCTTTGTTGCCTTTCCTTCTTGCGATAACCGAGCTAAAAACGCCATTATCTCTTCGACTGCCACTTCCAGCTTCTCCCCGCCCTCGTACTTCACCTCTAAAGTCGGTATCCCTTTCTTCCGTATCAAGAACTTGAAGAACTCGTCTGCGACTGCACAGCCCATACAGCCATAGGTAGGGGGGGCATCACTCAGAATTACCGCAGCTTCGGCTTTTTCTAACAAAGGTACAAGCAGTCCAATTCGTCCTTTCAGCCCCGCCGGCTCTTCCACCGAAACATATCGCAACGCCCTCTTCAAGTCTTCTTCTGTTACATTCAGCGGTGGTGCATCTATTTCCGCATCTCTTACGTGCTCACCAATCTCCCGCATCAATACTACCGCCTCATGTCCTCCTCTTTCCACCAAATCCGTTAATATCAAACTATTCGGCGGATACACCAGTACTTTCATCTTATAAACCTTCCTTTTGTTTCTGCCGTTATATATTTCATATATTTCTTTAACAAGTCTCTTACAAACAAAAAGTTTAGCTTCTCTTCTTCATTTCAAAGACTATCCCTATATACGTATAAAGATGGCCGAAAAAAATCACTCCATATTCCCTTTCCCCTCGGTAAGGGCGGGGCAAAAAGAGTTCATGGAAGATGTGCAACACGCTGTGGACAGCGGTGGAATTCTCATTGCACATGCGCCTACGGGTATAGGGAAAACCGTTGCTGTGCTCGCTCCCGCATTGCAATATGCCATCGAGAATGATAAGACCCTGTTTTTTCTCACTTCCAAAAAGAGCCAGCATAAAATCGCTATTGATACGCTCAGGTTGATGAAAGAACGTGTGAATTTGGATGTCGTGGCTGTGGACATCACGTCGAAGCAGTCCATGTGTCCGCGAGCGGTATCTATCTACCGGGAGTTCTATTCGCTATTCAACGAGTTTTGCAAGTACGAGCAGAAGAACAAAAGATGTCGCTATTTCATGAAACAGGACGAAGATGCGATACGGGGTATAAAAGAGGAGATAATGCACGTGGAAGAATTATGTGGTTGGTGCACCACCCGCGGGATATGCCCATATAAAGCGGCTTTGGATGCAAGTAAAAGTGCGGATGTACTCGTTTGTGACTACAATTATCTATTTTCGCACGACATTGCCGAACGGGTATTGGAAAAGACAGAAACGGGCTTGGAAGACATTATTGTAATCGTGGACGAAGCACATAACCTCCCGGACCGTATAAGAAACAATCTCAGCAGTGAGTTGCGTATGAAGGTAATATCAGAAACAGCAAGAGGGATTCGGACCACGAACCGGGAGATGTACGATAACCTCCTGCAGTTAGAAATGATGTTTAAACGATTGACCCGGGAAGCGGTGAAGCAGAATAAGTCCGAGATACGTGTGGAGCGTAATTTTCTGCTGGATGAGTTGGAGACGGTGTTTAGGCGGCGAATAGATGCGATGAGTTATGCCGAGTTCATAGAATCGCTCAGACACATAGCCGAGGGTTTTGATAGTGGCACAAAAAACACAAAATATCGAGCGGAGAAAGAGACGCTGCAGAGGAATATCCTCACTATGGCTGATTTCTTCGATAGCTGGCAGACAGAAGAGAAATGTTTGCGGATTTTTTCTGTCTCGCAGCAGGATAATCCTACCCTTTTCTTTAAACTGCTCGACCCTTCGGTAGTAAGCGAACCGATATTCGCAAAGGCACACGCAACCATTCTGATGAGCGGCACGTTATGCCCCACCGAGATGTACGCCGATATTTTAGGCGCTGCTCCGGATAGACTAAAAGGGAAAGAGATAGTTTTGAATGAGTACAGTTCGCCATTTCCAGAGGAGAACCGGTTGATTGTCGTTACAAAAGGGCTCACGACGAAATACACGAAAAGGGGAGAAGAGATGTACCAAAATATAGCTAATAAAATAGACGAAGTGGCTAAATATGTGATAGGCGGTATGGCAGTCTTTTTCCCGTCTTATGCGTTACTAAAAAACATTTCCGCGTATTTGCCTGATGACGTACGAAGAAGAGCGATAGTAGAGAAGCGAGAGATGAACAAGGACGAGAAAAACCGATTGTACGAGATGTTACGGGATGATTTCTCTAAGGTACTGCTTGCCGTGCAGGGGGGGTCGTTCTCGGAGGGTATGGATTACGAATCCAATACGTTAAAGGCGATTATCGTGGTTGGGTTGCCGTTGAGCCCACCAACGCTGGAAGTAAAAACGATAGAAGGTTATTATATAGGTAAATACGGAACGGAAAAAGGACGGCATTACGGTTATTTCTACCCTGCGATTACAAAGGTGCTGCAAGCGGCTGGTCGAGGCATAAGAAGCGAGCACGATCGCTGTATCATCGTTCTGATGGATTATAGGTTCGCACAATACCCCTATAAAAACTGCCTTCCTCCGGACTACGATATGACGTTTACGGATAAAGCAGAAGACCTTTGCAAAGAGTTCTTCAAGTGGTGAGAAAACAACCGAGAAATGAAGAACTAGAAATCGTCATCAAGTCCTTCTAGTTCATCGCTGAATTCTTCTTCTACTTCCTCTTCGATGTTACCGCCAGCACTTACACCCAAAGCAATATCTAATAGCTCTTTTACATAATTCCACTTCTCATGTGCCCTTCCTTGGTCATCTGGGAACGTATAGGTCTTTCTCGCCCATTGGCTATCTATTATCTTTTCGCCGTCCATTTTTTGTACCCAGTGAGTCTCGACGGAGATAAATTTGCCATAGTCTCCCTCTTTGAGGAAACCCCTCAATACTTGCCTTGGTGTACCATCCTCATTTTTCATTATCACTCTATATCCCACGTCCTTCACTATTTTTATATTTGGTTTTGGTCTTGCTTCGCTCATGGTTACTCTTTCACCTATACTCTATATTTAATTTTCTGGCACTATATAAATCAAGAGCGTCACCACAACTTATGGTGAAGCGAACAAACAATAAGAACTGTCTTATGAATAGCGGAATACTATTAGGCTTCAACACGAAACAGCTTGATGGCGGGTATCCAATTGTCATATCTTTTACCATTCGCATCCATGAACTCTGAACAGGTTATGACACCACAAGGCGTTGAGAGTTTATCGGTATGGTGAATTTGCGGATAGGCACCGGTCTTTATAGAATAATAGTAAGTTTCTCCTTCGACAAGTGTGAAAGAAGAAGTATCAAATGAGATATTGTGCCAATCTTCTTTGTAGCCGTGCCAATTTGCAATCGCATTCCAACCAGTTTCATTCCATATTTTCATGTATTCGCTGTGTCCACCTGTTCCCGGACATGAATACGTGTAAAGCATGACCACCTCGATTGTTTGATTTGGTGTGATTGTGCCGTTATGCGTGCCGGGAATGTTGTGATATGGATTTACGGGTGCGCCCGTATCGAAAACCGCATCTGCACCCTCAGTAGTAAAGCAAAATTCAGAACTCCCCGCCCAATTCCCACTTTGGTCTGCGCTGTTCACAACGAAATAATAACTTGTACCGGGTAACAATTCTGTTAGGCCCATCAGATGAGTCGTTATAAATAGCGGACTCCACACGAGTTTAGTATAAACCCCTGATGTTTTGCCGTACTTCACTACACTATATGCTATTTCATCGGTATCCCATTTTATCGTTGCAGAATCGGTTGTTATGTCTGTTACGGTTACGTTTGTGATTACTGGTGGAACTGTGTCGTTTATGAGTTCTTTTGGATATTCTGTAGGAACATTCCATAAGCTATCGCATTTTTCACCTATCTCGATCGGTGATGCACCGGTTCGGTATATGAGGGCAATTGCACTGACTGCTTCTCCTGTCGTCCAAATTCCGTCACCATGCCCGAGACGGACTGTATGTATCTCATCCAGATTCAGTTGCGTTTGTGTGAGCGTTCCATATTTTGTTACCACACCGTCTCGGCAAGGCCCAAAACTATTAATTGTGTGTTCATCAATACTCAGGCTTGAGCTATTACTGCTATTTGCAGCAAAGTGTGACCATGACCGCTCACCGACCAAAAGGTCACCTGGTAGCTCTATCTTGAATGTTCCTACCCTTTCACCCCCCACCCGCTGAGCACCCGTAACAATCATCATCCTATCTGCATTCGGTGCCCGGAAATCATGGTATTTCGTTTGTGTCCAGATCAACGTGACATTGACGCCGTCACACATCTTTAATATTGCATCTTCAAGTTTTGTGCTGGTTATATCCCTTGGTGGTGGACACAGAAAATCCAACCAGTCTATTATCTTCGTGATGGGCTCGTAATTCGGGTAATAAGCCGCGATCCAACCATCCTTGTGAACATAGACATGCACATCTTCCGTCTCGGGATAGCCGGGAAGTGCAACTGCTCCAATGGTATAGTCTCCTGTTTCATGTTCTGTCCTTCTGTACACCTCTTTTGCCACTGTCAAATTAATTTCTTGCTGTACATTTGTATGAAAACATATTCCCGCTTCTTCTTCGAGGATTTGTGTTCCTTCTCGCGTGGCATCACCACTATTGCTACCGCCACCACCACCGCTTCTCGCGCTTGCAATAGAGACAAAAGATGGTACTTCAAGCGAGATAATACCTTTTCCGCCACCGTCTTCTGTTCCTTTAGTATCAACCACCACGCTGCTTGCAACCATCACCAGGACGATTGAGACCATCAATACTTTCAATCCAAATTGGATTCCCATTTTTATCCCCTTTCTCCTTTGAGACATAACTTTTAATTTTGAATTAAGCCTTTATATCTTTTTCGGTTGCAATCAGCAACGATTTTCACAAACACAAACCGCAATATTTATATTTAATCTGCGTACTACATTTGCAACAGGAGCACAGTAATTCATAATCAGTTACAAAAAGCAAAAAATGAAGATATGCGTAATTTCGGATACACATGCCGAGGATTTAGGCTGCTTGCCCAACCGTATTTTAGAAGCTCTAAACGAAGTAGATTTGATAATACATGCAGGTGACTACACGAGCATAAATTTGCTTGACCAACTGCGGGACATGGGCAATTTCAAAGGTGTTCATGGCAACATGGACTCAAAAGAAATCAAAGACGAACTCCCCACGAAAGAGCTTCTTGAACTCGAAGGGTTCCGAATTGGCATTACCCACCCTTCGGAAGGGGGTAGTCCTGTCGGGGTGGAGAAACGAGTGGAAACAAAACTCGGAGAGGATCTGGACCTGATTATTTATGGTCACACGCACAAGCCCGTGAATAAAAGAATCGGGGCTCTAATTTACTTCAACCCGGGAAGTGCAGCTGGAGTTTTTCCAGCTAGATACCGCACTTACGGTCTTTTAAAGCTAGAAGACGAGATAGAAGGGCAGATATTAAAATTATAGGACGTAAAGCGATGGCAACGAAGACAACTTATGAAGAAGTAGGACTAAAAGCGGGTCTGGAGATACATCAGCAGTTAGACACGCACACGAAACTGTTCTGCAACTGCCCTACGCGGCTGCGTGACAAGAAAGACTCTTCAATCTCTTTTAAGCGCTATTTGAGGGCAACAAAAAGCGAAATGGGTGAAGTGGATGCAGCAGCGCTTGAAGAGGTGAAATATAGGCAGACGTTCTTGTATAAGGGCTACGACAGTACGTGTCTGGTGGAATATGACGAAGAGCCGCCGAGTGAGTTGAACCCGGAAGCGATAGACACCTCGCTGGAAGTTGCGCTGCTACTGAAGATGAATCCGCTTGATGCGGTTCATACGATGCGAAAGATCGTGATTGACGGCTCGAACACATGTGGATTCCAGAGAACTGCGTTGGTTGCAACTGACGGTGTACTCCAAACGGATGAGGGGCCTGTCAGAGTGGATTCGCTTTGTCTCGAGGAAGATGCGGCACAGAAGTTAGAACCCGAAGGCAACGCTGTTGTCTATTCGTTAGACCGACTGGGCATTCCGCTTGTGGAGATCTGCACGGCACCCGATATAAGATCTGCGGAACAAGCGACTAAAGTGGCAGGGCAGCTCGGGATGATATTACGCTCCACGGGCAAGGTAAAACGCGGTTTAGGTACGATCCGACAGGACATCAACGTTTCAATAGCAAAAGGTGCTCGTGTAGAGCTAAAAGGCGTTCAGAACCTGAGATTGGTAGGTGAGATAGTGAATAACGAACTAAATCGGCAGTTAAAGCTTATAGAACTAAAAGAAGTGCTGAACACGAGGGGTGCCTGGGTTGAGCATCGAATAGAAGATTTATCGTGTTTTTTTGCGAGCACGGCTTCAAAGGTGATAAAAAACGCGGGCGGTCACGTATTTGGGATCTGTCTGCATGGTTTCGCGGGGATACTTGGGACAGAGATACAGCCGGAGCGGCGTTTTGGTAGTGAACTCGCGGATTTCGCTCGGATGTATGGTGCGGGCTTGATGCACACCGATGAACTGCCCGCGTATGGTATAAGCGAGCTCGAAGTAGAGCATCTGCGACGTGTGTTTGACGCTGCGGAAGAGGATTGCGTGGTGATAGTGGCGGCGGTGCGAGAACCTGCGGATAAAGCGTTGAATGCCGTGATGGCAAGGGCGGAAGAAGCGATGCAGGGGATACCAAAAGAGACGAGACGGGCGTTACCAAACGGAAGCAGCGCTTATATGCGTCCCCTACCCGGGGCGGCAAGGATGTATCCGGAGACGGACGTGCCACCGGTAGAGATAGCAGCGCAAAAGCTGGAGTACATAGAAGCTCACCTTCCCGAGACGTTTGAACATAGAAAAGCACGATATAAAGACAAGTTCCAGTTGAATGACGAACTTGCGGATAAAATCTCACGAAACGTTAATTTTATGCTCTTTGAGCGCGTAATGGACTCGTATGGGGATGTATCAGCAACGTTAGTCGTCAGAACACTTACCGATATGTTGGTCGAGCTGATGCAGGACGGGGTAGAGGTAGAGCCACTGGCAAATCAGCATTTTATGGATTTGTTCGAGCAACTCGCGGCGAATGCGTTTGGCAAGGAGGCAATACCTGCGATTTTGAAGCTTCTGGCGAACAAGCCGGATATGAGTGTGGAACAGGCAATAACAGAAATCGGGCTTAATGTGGATACGGCCGAAGTAACACGGCTCATAGTGGGTATAGTGGATACGAAACGTGATTTCATACGTGATAAAGGTGTAAGGGCTGTGGGGCCGCTGATGGGCATTGTGATGAAGGAATTACGTGGAAAAGTGGATGGCAAGGTGCTAAATAAAATATTGGAGGAGCAAGTGGCGGCAGTTCTGGCGGAGGGCTGAGAATATTCGTTGTTTGTTCATTAAATATCCGCCTAAATATTCCGTTAGCTGGATAGCGAAGCGGATAAAGGGGAGGAGTAGCAAATTGTTGAGGGCTAGATTTCCACAGCTTAAGGTGTGGTGCGCGGGTCGCCTGTGGACGCCGTCGTGCTACCACAAAACTTTTAAGAAAAGTTTTATCAAAAACGCTTCGCAGTCTGTGGGGCATGGATGGGAAGTGGTGGAGAAGTATATATCGGGGCAGAAGGGTTACGAAAAGGCAAATACCGTACCGGTGATAGATGAAGAAAAGGAGAAAGCGCACAAAACATGGTACAATACGCTTTATAACAAACTTTTTGGAGGGAAGTATCAAAAATAATAAAAAAAATCGAAAAGCTTTTATAATCCTACGATAAAGGGGTAGTATAGGTCATTGGCACTTGTGCTTAGGTACGGGGTATAGTGACTTATATGGAAAGCTTTTTTAATATCAAAATATATCCACTGAGTGGTGCCGAGAAAATGAAATTTAAAGTTGTTATAAATGAAGATTTAGAAGATGGGGGGTACAATGTGAGCTGCCCCGCATTGCCGGGATGCCATTCACAAGGCGACACGATGGAGGAGGCGTTGGAAAACATCAAAGATGCAATACAGGGATGTATGGAAGTTATTAATCAGAGAGCGCTATAAGGTGTCGAAGAAAAAGCGATAGAAATAGCCGTGTAAATGGCGAAGTTACCAGTAATATCAGGACACAAAGCAGTAAAAGCCTTCAGTAAAGCTGGTTGGGTCGCAAGTAGACAAACGAAAAATCATGTCATCATGGAAAAAATTGGACATTCCACTACGCTTTCTGTGCCAAAACACAAGGAGCTAAAGAGAGGTACGCTTAGGAGTTTGATTAAAGATGCGGGATTGGCTGTTGAAGAGTTTGTTGAGTTGTTATGATAGAAAAAGGCGGTATTTAAATTCAAAAATGGATATTTGAGATGATGGGGGTGTTTAGCAGGGATGCACCAGATTTCATTCGGGTGTGGCGTGGTTGATACCATGAAAATATACTTCCCCGAAGCACTAAATAGTGCTTTGTTGGGTCAGGGAGGAGGGTAAGCCGTTAAGCCCCATGGTCGTTAGAGATCCAGAGGTTGATTGGCTGCCCTATTAACTTCTGTGCCTTCTCTCATTTCTTCTTCTTTCCTCTCGCTTTTCGCTTTGGTTTTAGCCCTGCCTTCACATCTATCCCCTCAATGTCATAGCGATTA
>QENJ01000220.1 GCA_013374505.1 Candidatus Methanophagaceae archaeon | reverse complement strand
ATGGATGGAATGATATTTTTCATATTATTAGCTCTAATTTTTGGTTTTATTCTTGGGTTTTTGATATATAAAGCAGTTTCGAAGGGTGAAGTTCTCGAAAGGGTAGAAGAGAAAGGAAAAGAATTTTTTAATCGGCAAAAAGAAGAACTTAAGGCATCAATAGAAAGAGATTACGAAGCAAGATTTGAAAATTGGAAGAGGGAAGCGGAAAAAGCTATAAAGAAGAAAACACTTGAAACGAGTCGTGCCAGTTTAAAAGGAAGAATTGGGGAACAAATGGCCCCTCTTCTGCCAATATTTGAATACAATCCAGCAGATGCTCGTTTCATAGGAAGCCCTATTGATTATGTGATTTTTGATAGATATACCGACGTTAAAGATAGAAATACAGATGATCAGATTACGATAATTTTTATGGAGGTTAAAACAGGAAAGAGTGCTTATTTGAATCCTACTCAGAAAAAAATCAAAGAGGCTGTTGAATCAGGTCGTATAAACTGGAAAACGCTATTTTTGGGAGATTTATCAAAATTTGGCGAGAATATTCCAATGTATGATGGTGATATAGAAGAGAGCATTACAAAAATTGCTGGTATTGAGCCAAATAAACTCTGCAATATTATCTGCAAAGTTGATTCGGTTGGTGTTAAAAATGAATTTGAAGGAGGAAAAATAGCACATGTTTACATATCAGATGACACTGGTAGCATTGATGTATCACTTTGGGATGAATATACTGATCTTGTCGACAGGCTAAGTATAGGTTCGTTAATCAAGATTGAAAATGGTTATGCAAAAAAATCTGAATTGAGTGGGGAGATAGAGTTATATGTTAATAGAATAAATAGAGGAAATGTTACGTTTTTAAAAAATGATGTTAAATGAACACAAGAAAGGGATGTGAAGCCCTGTACGCACAACGGATGCACCCGAATTCATTCGGGTGTGGCGGCGTGCCTCGTAATTTAATCAGCCAGAGGGTTAAAATCCCTCCTGTGCTGTTTACCCGCAACCTTTTTAGAAAAGGCTAATCAAAAACATCCGCCTACGGCTTGGATTATGCAGAAGCCAACAGTGGCATGGTGTCCCTCGTAAGGGGGATAGCGAAAGCATTTTTGATAAAACTTTTTCTAAAAGTTTTCTGAAGAGCCTGAGGCGGTCTTCAGCCCGAAGCGCAAGCGAACCCGAGGTGGGATGTGCTAAACGACGACCCGCCCTCCACTTGGGGAAGTTCGATGCCTCTACGGGGGGTGAAAACTGGAATCCCCATAGAGGGTTAGCATGACCGATTATGGTCGGTATTTGCGAAACTTTTTGGTCAAACTTTCCTAAAGTTTGAAAGGAGAGCAGCATACGGGAAATCCGTACGTGCTGTTCGATGAGGGGACGGAGGTTGAAAGCTCTCTTCTTACTCTGCAACTTAAAAACTGGAAACGACATCTAAGACCTCTATGGGTTCAGTGCTTATTTCTCTAGGTTTTAAATTTCGCCGTTCTACTAGTTCAAACATCTTTTTAACATCAAGGGGCATATTTCTCTCGGTGAGATGTTTTATAGCCTTTTTTTTGTTTATTATGTATTGATGTGCAAATGAGCCGGTTATTGATTTGATTCCTAAAAAATCGATTATTATATTAGTTTCTTCAAGACTAGCTATATGACTAAATAAATTGTCTACACTATCTCTAAAAGCTAAATTCTCAGATATGTGTTCTGCAAGCTGCAATACTATTTCACTGCTCAAGGTAGTCATATATATTCACCGTTTTAGTTATATAAGGTACTCTAATAGATATTAATGTGCCGTTTAGTGCATAATATTTACCCATATTATAAAAAGTTTTCTCGCCTTCCCCTTCCGCGGTGAATCCCCCCTTTCTCGACACGATTAAACATTCTCCATCTAAACCCTTTGTAAGTAAGTTTATGGAAGATATTAAGCCAAACCCTCTTTCTTTATCGTGTTTTGTAGATTGCCCTTTTATTGCTTCTGAAAGGGCGGTGGTATCATCAAATTCAAATCCCGCTTCTTTGAAAGATCCTGGTATAGTAATCCCATTGTCCATTATACTGATCTCTATAAATCGCTTTGTTGGATATTTCTGAGCCATTATATACGCGGTTGAGAAGCTTGAATGTTGGTACACATTATCAACTAATTCACCAATAAGATAAGCAAAGGCATTACGACCACCAATATAATCACTTTCAAAAGCATATAACGGTTCAAGCATTCTTTCTCGTTGATGCTCATCGGGTGGTATTTCTGCAATAGGATGATAGCTACTTCTAGGAGAAACGTGTTGCTTACCCTTAGTGATGATATTATAATAACTTAAAACATAAGAGGAGGTTGGAGGGATAACAGAAATATCGCGATTTGTTTTTATGAAAATGCCTAATGGGAGGAGTTTTGTTGGATAAAACCAGTCTATGTTGGATAAGTCCATCTCTTTCGTATGAAGTGCTTTATTTCTTAAGTCACAAAATTTTAGATATTCCCTAATCAAATCGCTCTCGTTAAACTCCATATCTAATCAACTATAATATTGCCCTTCTATATAGTTCACCTTTATAGTTTATTCAACTGCTCTCATGGATGCCTCCGATTTTAGTCAGAGTGGGACGGTGCCTCGTAGTTTGATCCGCCAGATGGTTAAAATCACTCCTGTGCTGTTTACCCGCAACCTTTTTAGAAACCACAATCTTAATAGTTACTTGCCACAGGATAAGCACCCAGCATTTTCAACATCACCACCTTAGTTTTAACACCTTCTAACGCTTCTTTTATCTTCTTCTCCTCTATATGCCCTTCGCAATCGATGTGAAACATATAATCACCCATAGCCTTCTTTGACGGTCGTGACTCAATCTTCGTGAGGCTTATTTCACGTTGTGCAAATTCACCCAAAGTATCGTATAACGCACCCGGACTGTCCTTCAGGTATAGCAATATAGAAGTCTTATCGTTACCGGTAGGATATGTTTTTATACCAGAAGAAGAAAGCACGACAAATCTCGTAACACTATCTCGGTCCTGCACATCTTCCACGATTATATTAAGCCCGTATTTGTCCGCTGCTTCTTCAGACGCTAACGCTGCTAACTCTTCTGATTGCGAAGCCAATTTCGCAGCACCCGCCGTACTGTCCACAGCTTTCAGTTCCAGCCCTTTACACCGTTCCCGTAGGAACCGCTTACACTGCGCCAGTGCATGCGGGCGAGAAACTATCGTTCTTATTCCGGCAAGAGCCTGTGCATCGTCTTCGTGAGACGAATAAACATGTTTCTTTGCTAAAGCTTTCTTTTTTAAAGAAAGGTTTTGTTTCGCCATCAAACAAATCCGTATCGGCACTAATATCTCGCCTACTATCTGCATACCGCCTTCGGCATTTTCGCCTGATAGAACATCTAAGGTCTCACCCACAGAACCTTCCAGAGAATTCTCGATTGG
Source organism: Candidatus Methanophagaceae archaeon (assembly GCA_013374505.1). Classification (GTDB taxonomy): domain Archaea; phylum Halobacteriota; class Syntropharchaeia; order Alkanophagales; family Methanospirareceae; genus QENJ01. The sequence continues at coordinate 32,014 of QENJ01000220.1, read as the reverse complement.
TACAATCCCATAGTCCACCTCGTTCTTTAACAGTCCTTCCGCTACCTCAAATATCGTGTCATAATAGTTTATCTCGCCTGTATCATTCTTTACTGACTCTTTCAGCCACTGCACTGCCGCCGTTTCCGTAAACGTCCCGGCAGGACCTAATATCCCGATTTTCATGCCTTTTTCACTCACATCAACCTATCCGGAACCTTTTGTGTCCTCAACAAATCTTCTATGCCCTCTCTCGACCGTATCAAATCCACCGTGCCATCATTTACAAGCACCTCGGCACATCTCGGCCGTCCATTATATTGCGAACTCATCGAGAAACCGTAAGCACCGACATCCTGTATTGCAATCAAATCGCCTCGTTTTACTGCCGGCAGCATCCTGTCCTTCGCGATTATATCTCCGGATTCGCATACGGGACCAACAACGGTATATAGAGTCGAAGCACGCTCATTTTGCCTGTTCGCTACCACCACTTCATGGTACGCATCGTACATCACAGGTCGTATCAACAAATTAAACCCGGCATCTATCGCCACGAAAATCTTATGCGCGGGCTTAACCGCATTCACATGGCTTAGTAGTATGGCGGTAGTGCCGGCAATAGACCGTCCCGGCTCCAGGATTAGCTTCAGGTTTAGCCCCAATGAATTCATCCTATCTGTAAGAATAGGTAATATTACTTCTGCGAGGTCGTCAGGCGTAGGCACTATCTTTTTATCCTCGTCACTATAACCGATTCCAAGCCCGCCACCGAGGTCCACGAATTCGAGTTCCATTCCACGTTCATGTAATTGCTCAACGAGGTTCATCATCTTCTCCGCAGCTTCGCCAAATACGTTTAACTTCAGTATTTGCGAGCCGATATGACAATGCAAGCCTTTAAGAGCAATGTTTCTATACTGCTCTGCTTCTTCGCAGACAGATATAATTTCGTGGTATGGCACCCCGAATTGCGATTCTTTTAAGCCCGTGGCTATTTTGGGATTTACCGCAGGCGATACATCAGGATTTACTCGTATGGCTATCGCCGCTTCTTTGCCCAGCTCGTCAGTAACCGCAGCTAAAGCGCTCAGCTCGTCACGCGAATCTACTGAGATCTTTACACCCGACTCTACCGCAGTTCTTAAGTCGTCTTCGCTCTTTGAATTACCGTTGAACAAAATCTTTTCACGTGGTATGCCCGCTAACTTAGTAAGATGGAGTTCGCCTGCTGAAAACACATCCGCACCCATACCCTCTTGTGCCAGCACCTTCAAAATCGCTAAATTACCGTTTGCTTTTACCGCAAAGAATATGTCGGTATCTATGTCCGTGTTGGGCTTCCCGAAAGTACGTTTATAATTCCTGATATTCGCTCTTAACATTGTCTCATCTGTCACATAGAGCGGCGTACCGTATCGTTCAGCCAGTTCTACAACGTCCACACCACCAAAGAATAGATGGTTGTCTTCTTTTGCCATTTCTATTTCACACTCTTGCTATAACTTTGTTTGTGCAAATATATATTATTTCCGGTCGGTCAACCGTATAGACCCGCTTAGCCTCAATACGTCTATCAGATGTTCACAAGCTCGGAACGCTTCTTTTCGGTGTCCCGCACCCACTAAAATAGCCACGATGCTATCACTCACGTCTAAAAAACCTTTTCTGTGCACTATTTCCACTGATTCTATGTCAAAGTTCTCCAGTGCTTCTCGTTTTAGCTGCTCAAGCTCAGTTTTCGCCGTTTGCTCGTCTATCTCTATTTCCATGCCCTTTGTTCCCTCGTCATCCCGCACGACACCGATGAACGAGACAATACAGCCCAGTTCCGGTTTTTTCATTCCTTGCACGAGAGTATCGAGTGCAAAATCTTCTTCTGTAAACATTTTTCCGCTCTTCATTTATTACAATTACCAGTGCTATACATTTTAATGCGGAAAGACATATAACTTATTTATTGTTACACAACAGGTCTGCAACGATGACTACTAAACTTCTACGCAGTATATTTATCGTGCTCGTGCTACTTGCCTTTGTCACCTACGTTAGCGGCGAGAGCAAAGACGATAAAAACGTAATTTACGTACTGAAAATCGAGGGCACGATTACAGAAGGCACAGCTTTAGAGGTCGTGGAAGGTTTAAGAGAAGCAGAAGATATGAGTGCAGAAGCGGTATTGCTCGAACTAAATACACCAGGCGGAATTGTGGATTCCACACGTAAAATAACGGAAGCGATTTTGAATTCGCAAACGCCGGTTATCACGTATGTAACGCCAAAAGGCGCGATTGCAGCATCTGCAGGTGCTTTTATCCTGGTTTCCGGTAATATCGCAGCGATGTCTCCCGGAACGACAACAGGTGCGGCAATGCCGGTTGCGATAGGTATAGAAGGCAGAAAGGCTGCGGATAATAAGACAATAAAGTTCTACGCCGGGCATCTGGAGAGCATAGCAGCCTCAAGGGGTAGGAATGCAACGCAGGCAAAGCGGTTCGTCACCGATAACGATGTGCTGAATGAGAATACCGCCCTAGAAAGAGGAATAATTGACCTCATTGCCGAGGACGAAACCGAGCTTTTGAATGCCGTGGATGGCATGACAGTAGAAGTAAACGGTGAAAACCAGACTTTAGCGACTGCGGATGCTTCGTTATACATAAAGAAGAAGAGTACGCGGTCTTCTGTATTAAATCTGCTTGGCAACCCGCAAATAGCATTTATTCTCTTTATGGTTGGCATATATGGGCTGATTTTTGGGTTCATGTCGCCCGGGACTTACGTACCGGAGATGATAGGTGCGATATGCCTGATTTTAGCGCTATACGGTATGGGGCTTTTCGGGGTGAATATGTTTGGTGTACTTTTATTAGTAATCGCCGTTATTTTATTCATAGCTGAGGCACTTACACCGACTTTTGGGATACTCACTGTGGGCGGAGTGGTATGCCTGATAATAGGCGCTCTGATACTCCCAAAAGAGCCTTTACTCTTCGATCCCGAATGGTTCAGAGGTTTTTTACTTACTATATTAGGTATTGCCGCTGCATCCGCTGTTTTTTTTATATTCGCGCTCGGAGCGGTATTGAAGCTGAGAAAGCGAAGCATAAAAGTGGGTGGTGAAGAACTTATCGGACAAGTAACGAAGGCCGATACGGAAATAACAGAAGAAAAAGGCACTATAAAGATACATGGCGAAATCTGGAATGCACGAACACAGGCAGATGAAATAGAAGAGGGCGAGAAAGTGGAAATTGTTGCACGAGAGGGGTTAACGTTGTTTGTTAAAAGGAAGGAATAAAAAGGCAAATAGGGATTATAAAAATAAAAAATGGAAAGTTCTATTCCCTATTTGGCCATTAAACAAATCGTGAGGTAATAACAGATGAGTATTCTCTTAGGCGCACCGGTATGGTACGGCAACCGCCCATTCAAGCGGACAATAGAAGAGCTGTACAAGCTTGAACTGGATTATTTTGAGTTTTCGTTAGACTATCCATTGCCTGACTGTATGAAACATGCGGAACGGGAAGAGCTGAAGAGTTTATTAGAAGACAGAGGCTTGAAAATCGCGTTTCATTCTCCGCTTGATATATCAGTGGCACATCCAAGAGAGGAGTTGGCAGATGCGAGTATGACCGTTTTGAAGCGTTGCCTGGATTTTTCTGCTGAGTTCCAGCCTATTTCGTTATATTACAATTTGCACTTACATCCACAAGTTTCCACGTTTAAGCTAGAGGATGTGCGGATGCAGATAAAAACAAAAGGACTCGGAAGATGCCACGCGATAACAGAAATAGCGGCGAAATCCGGTATAGTAGTAACGGTGGAGAATGATCTGGTTACTCTGGAACAATCTGACCTGATACTCGAAGCTATTTCGGCACCGAATTTGTATTTCACCTTTGATGTTGGGCATGCAGTTTTATCCGAGCTGTTGAGCACAGTGGGACAGAAAAAAGGTAGCTATATGGATTATATTGAGCAGTGGATAGAGAAATGTGGTGCGAAAATACTGGCGGTGCATTTGCATGATTGCTGTCTTACAGAGAAGCAGGACCATTTATCAATAGGAAAAGGCGAGTTGGAGTTCGATAAGATATTCGCGCTTTTGAAGAGTACGAGTTATAAATATCTGTTGATAGAGACTTTCTGGCGAAATAGAAATAAGGACGAAATGGATTATGAAGAGTTGAAAAGGAATGTAGAGTTTTGCAAGAGTTATTTGTGAGACGGCTTTTATAAGTTTTCCGATTTTTTCCCGTAATAGTATTCCTGCAAAAAAAGGGAAGGGAAGGATGAGGGTAATGTTACGTTTACGCCCTCACGACCCGGATTTTTAAACTTTCTTAGTGAGTTATATTATGCTTTTCTTCTTCTCACCACATACACAAGCGCACCTGCTATGGCTATGGCTGCAATGACACCAAGTCCAGGGATTGATGGCGTTTTTTCTGCGGGTGTCGGTGTCGTTTCTGATTTTGGCATGACACCAAGCTCAACCAGTGGATTTACGCCAGCAGATTTGAGATAGTTCAGTTCAGCCAGACTATTGACATCGAATTCTTTTACTGTGTGAATAAGTGTCTCCGGGCTGTCCGTGTAATCCAACATCCATTGATTCATCTTCAACCTCATCCACCACCATCTATGTGTATCAAAAGCTGTGAGGTCTTTTTTGCTTACTCCGCCGCACATTTGACACGCATTATCCCAATCCCATGCTATGACTATTCCTTTTCCCGTCCCCGTAGCAGAATCCCATCTGATTACGACATTGGCGACATCTTTTGCGTCTTCTGGCAATTGTTTCATCTGTTCAGGAGTAAGATCCTTTGCAATGTAATTTTTATTTCCTATGGTAGCTTCTAATATCCATTGCATGATGTCGTCCTTGCACCAGGGCTTAATTGCAATTATCTGGTAGCGTTGGCTTGGTTTTTCCAATGGCAGATTATTGTCTATATATTTGACGAAGAGAAATCCACTTGCAGACCCCGGGCAGAGGTGGTTATGGAATTGATTTGCACGAATGAGTTCCGGTGGTGCGCCTTTTGCCCAGATGTTTGCAATCGTCATTATCGTGAACTCGTTGTTAAATGGCTTTGCACCGCCACCAAATATCCCTGCCTTCATCTTCTCATCCCATGCTTCTGGCTCGCTCAGCAGCTTATCCGCACCGATATTCGCCTTCGTAATCTTTGTAAAGACCTCTTCGTCAGCAAGCGCATTGAGCTCATCAACACTCTTACCGAGCACCGCATTATTCACTTGAAGATACACGCACTCTTTCGTATTCTTACTGAAGAAGGCAAACCAGAGAGGCTTCTCTCTACTTCTGTGTATTAAAAGCAAGTTTCCCTTACCGACCGTACAACCACTTGCATCTGCAACGCCATCGATACATCTATCTGTATTATGCCCGTCAATTATTGCATAGCTCGCACTCGACATTACCAAAATATTTGGATCGTCCTTATCGAAAGGTAGGTCTTTCATCGCTATCTCCGATGCTCGAGAGCCCAGTAAATACAGTAGCTCTTGATCATCTGTCACCTGTGCTGAAGCAGTTACTGCGAGTACTGTGCACAAGAATAATGTATCCTCTTCAAAAAGTATGGTAAAACGTATGCGGGCTTCAAATTATCTGAATCCTGTGTCCTGACCTGCTTTGATTCCTAAAATTTATCTGTTATCGGTCAGGTAGCACTTTACTCTACTTTTAAGGTTGGAATTAACACATATTGCGCGGAATTGGAGTATTATCTGCATAAATTTGTGGCTATAAGTTGCGGATTTTCAGATAATACTCGGTTACCCTTTAATTTGAAGAGGATACAGAATAATGCTAAAACCGTCACGGTCACTTTTCTTTTCATCTTCTTTTTTCACCTCCTATTTGTTTTAAAAATACATGATTTCATAAAAGAAACATTTACGTGCTACTTAAATAGTTATGGTATTATCACGTCACCTAAGTTCAATGTCCGCTTGAATTGCACCTGTTGTGCCCACTCGTATGAACGTCTTAACGCCGCAATTCGCAAGCTCTTCTATTACAATCGCGGCAGAAGGGTAGCCGGTGCCCGTGGAAGTTACGCAAACAGTTTTACCATCTGTTTTTTCGCACTTATACGTGACGAATTTACGCTGTTCTGTTACCTTCTCGTAAGATGCGAAAATGTTTGCGATTGCTAAAGCTATCTCTGGTGGGCCGGGTAAAAAAGCGATTTCTGCTTTTATTTGCTCTATGTGGCTGTGTGCCTTTGAAGTATCTTTTCATCAGTTCTCGGCTCGCAGTTCTTCGAGTTTCTGTTTGTATAATTTTATGAATTTTTGGAAGGAGTCATGGTCTTTTTCTTCAAATATCGATTCGTAGGTTTTAATCGCAGTTTTGACGATTTCTTCATTTAAACGTTTTAATTCTGCAAGAGACCTTGCTGCTTTCTCTGTCGCACTTTCAAGACCAAGAGACTTTGCTGCTCGCCTTGTCGCATCTTCAAGACTGTTTTTCACATATGCTATTCCAACAACTATAAGAGACGTTGCTGCTTGGCGTGTCGCACTTTCAAGACATTGTTTTCCTGCTGCATTTCCAACAATTCCAAGAGATTCTGCTACTCGCCCTTTCGCACCTTCAAGATGTTTCTCTGCAGCAGATCTTCCAATTCCTTCAAGAGATGATACTGCCCGGCTTGTTTCGTCTCCAAGCCCTTTTTCCGCTGCTGCTTCTCCAACCTTTCCAAGACCTATTGCTGCCATTTTTGTCGCACCATCAAGACGTTTCTCTGCAGCAGATCTCCCAATTCCTTCAAGAGATGATACTGCCCGGCTTGTTGCGTCTTTAAGACCTTGTTTTGCTGCTGCCACTCCAACTTCTCCAAGAAACTTTACCGCTTCCCATGTCGCATCTTCCAGTTCTTTTCCTGCAGCAGTTTTTCCAACTACTTCAAGAGACATTACCGCTTGCGTTGTCGCCTTTTTAAGTCCTTTTCCCGCAGTTGCTTTCCCAAAGTTCTCTAAATTCTTAATAACTTCTGTGGTTGATTCTTCATCCGCTCTGCTTGCAGTCAATCTGCCGACTCGCGTTAGATGACTACAAAAACGCTCTGAAATCTCTTTCTCACCATCTGAACCAATAATTTCGGTTTCAATAATTCCAATTACACGATCAGTTACTGCTTTTAACCCAACTCGTGTTGTCTCAAGATCATATTTCATGATTGAACCATGAATAATATCCACGATAGGCTGAATCGGGTCTTCTTCCTTCTTTATAATTTTATCTTTGGTAATCTCGGTTGCCAATCGTTTTATAATATTTCCCGGCTTTAAAAGACCAAAAATATTCCACATATACGGAAACAACACAACAAACGTGAATACTCCAAACCAATACGCCAGAGAAACACAAAACTCAAACGAAATAGAAACAGAACCATACGACCAGATGGCAATCCGGCTCACAAAATCACCTTCTTTCCCCACCACCAATTTCAATACAATGAACCCATAGAATATTGATACACCGTAACAACCCAAAAGTATCCACATATCAGGATTCTTTTTGAAAATGTCAATTACTCGTGGCGAATACGCCGAAGCGGTAAGTTGAACCGCAATCAAAGTCAGTGTGATGACAATGGCAACGATTGCCGCCTGACTTTGAACCAATGCGCTGAGCATGTATCTGGCACTATTGGCTTCAGTATGATAAAGATTGAAATACGGGAATAGAATAAAGCAAACCGAAACTACTGCAGCAAGATACGTGAAATACACAATGAGCCGTGCAATCCACAGATGTTTGTATTCAAAACTCATCCACCAATCTTGCAGCTTATTCCAGATGTTTTTTACAAATCCCGTGGAATTCTCTTTCCCCTCTTGCATACAAATAAAATGTCTTTTTTAATGATGATATTCTTAAATTAAAACTATGACAGGCGGTTGGGGCATATCGCCAGAAGAGCAGCCCGAATTTGATGATATTTTTGCAGTGGCAATAACGTTAGGCATCAGAAATAAGAATAAAAAAGCGGAAAAAGTGGCAAAAATATTAGATAACGGTACTGCAGCGATAAATCCGCTATTATATACCGTTGAATGCTATATAGCAGTTTCATCAAGTACGGATGACCAAATAGATAGAAGAGCGGATTTGGTATCGGATGTTATCGTTCAAATAGGCCCAAAAGCCATTCCAACTCTTATCGAAATTGCACATAATGGTAATGTCACTATTTTTATTAATGACTTAGCCCGGAGGCTAATAAAGAAGATAGGGGACGAATATCAAATTTGAAGACACATATTACCCGCACGATCCGGGATCTTGATCTAGTACCGAAGTAGTACCGGTTGATTTAACAAACCTCATTCACCGTCTTTTTGTACTGTGCTTGGAGCCGGATACAAAGGCGTATTTTTCATTATTACCTGTCCCAGCTCCAGTAAGTATGCCGGGTCAGCACGATTAAGCGCTTGCAGTATCTCTTCCTCTGGTACCGCTCTTGATTTACTGAGCCACGCGATCCTATCCTCTTCCTGATCCTTTATGCTTCTGCGCTTGGATGTGAGGTCAGGATAAACGGTTATCCAGGTTTCTTGTGTCGGTGGTGTAGGATATTCACGATAACAACTCTGGCTTATTATAACATTAGGAAGGTGCTTGACCGCGAGTTTGTAAGCATGCTCTATCTCTTCTATTGTTGGACGCCTCGTGACCTCTTCAAACGCGAAAGTCGGTGTAAACGGGTTTATCCGATGTTTTATGGCTTTATTTACTGTCGAAAGGAACTTAGCTATTCGCTCTATCTCCTCTGCGTCCACGCTACCGGGCATGTAAACTGTCTGAATAAGCAGTTCTATCCCGGTCTCATTTAGCAGTTTCACCGCATTCAATACCGGTCTATTTGATTTCCCGGTGTACCATATATGGATGTCTTCAGAGAACGCTTTTACGTCTATGTGTGCCTCGGTTAAGCCGGCATCTACTAACTCAGAAGCATAAGTCTCTTCCAGCCCTATCTCGTAGCCATTGGACATCAATATAATCTCTTTAAAGCCTTTCGCCTTCAAACCTTTAACGAGTGCAATTAGATATTCCCGGTCCAAGGTAGGTTCTCCACCCGTGATCATCGCTTTGGGGGGTAGCTGTCCATAGTGCATGAGGCAAGCCTGTTCTGCACGCACCAGCGTCTCTTCCGCGCTGAGCATGGTTCCCCCACCATCGCGTGCGGGGCGGAAACAACCTCTGCAACTGAAGTCACATCCGGTCAGCATGAACCAAATGCGGGGTTCTATCTCCGAAAGCGTGAAATATTGAACGCCTCTTTTTGTCATAATGTATGTATGATATTTTAGATTTGTAGTATAAAAGTAAACACATTATTCGTTTTAAAAACTGGTTCATGATAGCATATGGAACTATAAATAGGCAATATGAATGAACCAGGAAGAGTAGAAAAGGTGGGTAACAACTCGGACAGATAACTGTTTATCACGGGTATGATTACCGGTTTTGACGGGTCTAAAGTGGATGCACCATACGATAAGATTTACGCTGTTCAGTCGTGATCACTACGAAGGTTCCAAAAGCTTAGGACAGATAACAAAAACTGTGGTTGTACTAGGAGTAGAAAGGTGGCGGAGGGCGTTTACAAGTTTAATTGTGTGTGCAAAGAGCAAAGGATACACAGAAAGAATCGTAAATACATGGCGATGTATTACCTGAGCACCATTAGCGTGTAGGTTTGCCTTTCTTCTGAAGGATGATGTTTTCCGTTTTTGTTTCGCCTGGCTGTAGCGTCAGCATCACTGAAACATCACAAAAATTTAGCTTTGAGCAGTTCAAGTAGTAATCACCCGGCGCAACGTTTGTAAGGCCGAAATAACCCTTTTTATCTGTGGTTGTAGTTTCCACAACTACACCAGAATCACGTGTGGTTAGCGTAACAGTTACGGTTCTTAACCCTGTACCCTTGACGTCCGTTACCTGCCCCTCTATTGTGCCACTTTGTGTTAGTAAACTAAACGTACCGTTATTTACTGGCGCGGTTCCTATTTGATAGTTCGGATAGCCTTCCGCCAGTTGTATATTAGCGAAGTCCATCCAGCTCGTGTCACTTGATACTCCAATAACGCTGAAGTTAAGCAGTACGACAGAGCCAGTCGAACCGTTCTGTATTGAATCTGCATCTACGGAATTATACACTATTGCGACCCTGGTGCCCCAATCATGGTTAAAATATGCAGGAATAGCCCAGTCTGACGTTAGTGTACCGCGCTGGACATCCGTGACGTTTAGGACACGGTTATCGTATAACACATCAAATTTTATACATGGCACAGGTCCATTCTGCACATTGGTAATGTTTACGGGTATCAATACGTGAGTATTCTTGTATCCGCTTGTATCGCCCACGCCGAAGTTAGTTGCGGTAGGCAGTGATAATGTAAGTGCGGCAAACGTTCCAAATACCGCTGTTAACAATACTAGTGTTATACCGATTACCAATCCCGTTCGCTTTTCACACATTTATTAGTCAATCACCCCGCATTTGTACTATTTTAGTCCTGCATGTGGTCGTCTTTCATCAGTGCTAAGACACAACCACGACTGAGAACATAATATAGATATTTGAGGAACAGTGTTTTAAGTTTTACCATAGCCTAATAACTTCTTGCACACGTTCCCAATAAATATTTCGATTGCCTTTTAAAAAAGTTCAATACGTGTGACATTTTGATTTCGATGAGCCACAAGCGGTATGCCTAAAAGATAAATAAAGATCAGGCGAAGAGTCGCAATAAAAAGTGTTATAGCAACTGCCGCGCCAATCCTAGCAGCATCTTTGGATTCTTCTTTATCAATTCCATCAGTAGTGCTCTAGGATTAATCTCCGCTATTTTTATGCCTTCTACTGAATGACCAAGTGTATTAAGGTCGTCGTCCGAGATCCTGAAGAAGAACTCCTTTGTTTTCAAACCGGCATCCAGCCTTTTACCAAATTTTGCTTTACATCTACTCTCGTATTCCTTCAACCTCTTCTTTGAACAATCCTTTTCCTGTACCGCCTTTGCTATTACATCGCCTGCTATTTCACCTGCGTGCATTGCATACGTAATACCGCCACCGGTAATGGGATTTATCTGTCTTGCCGCATCACCTACTAAAACAAGCCCGTCCGCCACGTTTTCTTTTAACGGGCCACTAAGCGGTGCCGCACCGTACATCTCAGCCACTATTTTGCCTTTCGGGAACTTGTCACGTACGAAAGCATTCAAATAATCAATTGCACGATGGTTTTCACCACTGACATCTCCGCATATCCCGAGACCCACATTCGCGCAATCTCCGCCTTTTGGAAATACCCAGGCATAGCCTTTTGGTGCTATATTACTGCCCACGAAAAATTCTGAATGTTCCCGGTCAAACTCGATACCACACATCAGGTACTCAGCACAGGTAGTTACTTCAGAAGGCGACAGCCGCGTGTCCATGCCTGCCCATCTGCCCACCCGCGATTCCACACCGTCCGCACCCACCACGATCTGTGCATGTATGCGTGTATTGCCATCCATACCGCGAACATAGACGCCTTTCACATAGCCGTCTCCTTTGATGACGTCATAAGCTTCTGTTTTTATACGCAACTCTGCGCCGGCTCTTGCAGCTTCGCTTGCAAGGAACTTGTCAAATAATCTACGCTCGAGCACATAGCCCACTTCATCCATGTTATCTTCGCCCATCACCACTTTCGTGCCATCGGGACTGTATATGTGCGCTCCTTTTGCCTCTGCACATATCCATTTCTCATCGAGCGTAACAAGGTCTTTTATCTCTTTACTCACACCTTCCGCACATTTTACCGGCACGCCGATCTCCAGATTCCTATCTATCAAAAGGACGTCTAATCCACGCTCTGCGAGAACTCTCGCAGTTACACTACCTGCGGGTCCTGCCCCTACCACTACAACGTCATGTCTATCCTCTCTCATTTGTCAACCCTTAATAGTTATGTATATGTTCTATTTATTCTATTATCCTCTTGCTAATTTAATGATGCGTAAAAATGGAACGTTTTGAAATAGACGAGATCTCGATTTACTGGAACGTGGACGAGGAGAAGTTTAAAAAGAAGGCAAAGAAAAACGATAATATCTTAATTGCAGGGTTTCCTCCGCTGGGAAATATCATACCTTACCATCTGAAGGAGCTTTTAACTGATTCTGAGGAGATATTGGATTTGTATTCTTATAACTTCCCGCCTATGGCGGAAGCGCGTGCGGACGAATTTGAAATCCCGCATGACGAGATTTGGTACAGCGAGGAAATGCAGTTGTTTTGTTATGTAGGCAAATATCCCGAGACCGAATATATACCAAAAGCGGCGTATAAACATGCATAGACCATAGCTCGCATCGCAAAAGTGCTCAATGTCAAAGAGTTATATACTGTGGGTGTTATCATGCCCTTTCAAGAACCTTTTCGTGATTTAGAGCCCGGAATAGAAGCGTATGTCGGATTCTTTGAAGGCTCGGATAAGGAAGTTTCGTCGGGAACAGAAAAGATGACACGGAAGAACATAGGTAGGTATTCCATAATTCGTAAAACCGGTCTTCTACCGGGTTTTGCTGCTAAACTGGGCATTGAAAGCTACTCTATTCTCGGCGTGGGCAAATATCCGGAGGATTTGAGAGCATGTGCCGGAGCACTCAGAGCTTTTAAGAAAATGTCAGGGCTAATGATAGAGACGGAAAAGATAGAAAAGATGCTTACAGAAAGTGCAGAAGGTGTGGAAGAACGATTACAACGCCAAAAGGAGGAAGCTGCTGTCTATCGCGGTGATGGAATCGGGGCTGACGCATCTCAATACATGTATGGCTAAAAGAATAATAATTCAAGCCTTAAACCCTTTAACCCATTCAGGCTCTTCCGGCGGATTATTTTGTAGCATCTCCTTCCACGCCTCATCGGTCAACCGGTCCCCCATAGGGTGTTTGAACTCGTAATAGCTGAATACCGGACCCGCACCCACTATTATGCTGCCGTCCGGAACCTTGTAGGCAACTAAAATCAGTTTCACGTATCCGACTCCTTCTTCCAGAACCTTTCCGGTATTACAATCAGTATGCACATCCGCAACAATCGTGGTTTCTTTGCCTTCTTTACTCACGCCTTCAATAGTAGAATCCATATTCTCGCCAAAATCCGATATGAACTCGTAATCGGCTTCGCTCAACTCCTTGTTCTCAAGTTCATCCACCGATATTGTGATCAACCGCTCAAGAATGCCTTCTAAACTTTGTAGCCTTGCTTTCTCTGTTTCATTCAGGGCATCCAAGTCTTCCAGTCCGTTTTCTGTCATTTCCGTTAATGACAATAACCGAGCGTAAAATTCTGGTACTGGTTCCACGTAGCCTACTACCTCATGGACCGGTAGTGGTAGTGGCTCCGATACTCGATTAGTATAACTCTGCTTGGCATAAAGTATCGTATCATGCCGTAATTCCGTCCAGGAAGCGAGAGCCGTCTGCAACTCCTTATTTTGCCATGCTTCGGTCTGCATAAAAGTTGGATATCCCGCGGGGTAATCTTTAAGGAGCGTTTTCAACGTGTACAGCCACGACCAGTACAGGTTTCTATTCCAATCAGAAACGTTAAACTGGTCGAATTCATGTTCTAACGAATACAATTGTTGCTGGTAACTGGTATTCATACCTGCGTATTCGGTATCGCCTTCTTCTTTCAAGATCGCTTCCGCCCTTTCCGAGCCTAAGACCGTCATCACATCCAGACCGCGTGGAAAACATCTTGCGGGTCCTACATCTGAGTAACAGCACGTAAAAGCATCTTCGCAGTTCGTTCCTGCATATAGCCCAACCGCAGGAGAAACCAATTGCTGGAGCATATAAGAATCGGGAATGAACCGCTGCCCCATAAACCTTAAACCTTTGGTTTTCGCTAGACAGCCTTGCAGTTTTTCGCGCGTTATCGGCGGATATACCACGCAAACGCCCGAACCACCATATATCTCGGGACTTGGCAATTTTGCCAGTTCCGCTTTTAGATTCAGTAAGTTCTCATCATCCGCTAACGCCGTAACATCAAAGTCGGAACCAAACACTTCGCCGATAGCGTTTTGGTAATCATACGGCGTCAAATCATCTGCACTACCAACAAAAAAGGCGGTTACCGAATACATCCGTGTCCATAGTTCCTGCGTGGTCGTATCACCTACTTCGACCGCGGGTAATTCGGAAGAAATCAAAGTTGCTTGAATAGTAGCAATTTTTGCGTCTTCTTCTGTTAATAGTGGAGCTTCTCCGCCACCGCACTCACTAACGTCCCCACCTTTCAAAAGAAACGCCATCCTGCCATACCACATCATCGCTTTGAAATATCGCTTCAGCATCTCGCTTCGTGTGTAATGCCCTCTTGGCACGTATTGCGAATAATCCTCACAGTAACAGCATTTATCATCACAACCTCTATTTGGGTCAGAGTTGAATATGTAGCTTGGTAAAAAACCCTGGTGGTCCCCTATATTTTCCAACTCTTCATTTACGTCCATTTTCACGTAATCCGGGGTAGAGAAGTCCACTTTTTTTATAGGCACAAATGTTTTCGTATCCCACGGGTTCTCTTTATTCCACTCTTCGATCGCCTTCTTCTCCGCTTCTGCATCATAACCCTCGGTCGGCGTTTGCAACAGCGTCAAGGCAACCGAGAAATAAGCGACATTTCTTCTCGCCGCTTCCTTCATCGCCGGGTCATCAAAAGTTTCATAATCTGTCTTAGACCGTTCGAGCATTGCATTACTCATATCCACGAGTGCATCAAAGAATTCTCGCTCCTCAATTCCTTTGAGTATCTCATTGAACTGGATATGGTAAAGATGGAGTAATGTATCCGCAGTAACGAATATAGGAATGTCACGTTCCTTCATGTGTTCATACGGATCTACAATATCTGTTTCCGTCCCGTAATCCAGTATAACGAAACCGTTCGTCTTTAGCAGTTCGCTTTCCTGCTGACTCAATACAAGAGACGTTATAGTTTCAAAATTCGTGAGTTCTGTCTCGTTCAATGGTAATTGGTACCGAGGCACGCAGGGATTTACCGTGATGTTCACGGGATTGTAGTGCGACGTGAACGCGGTCTTTGGATTACAATAGCCCGTTTCTGCGAGTACAAAATTGCCAGACAGACGAAGCGCAGGTATCCAATTGTTATGCGAACGCCCGTTTGCATCAATGAACTCTGTGCAGTTGATTGTGCCATAATCATTTGTAAACGTTTGATTATGAATTATCTGCGGATATGAGCCTGTGCGTATGCTGAATTTGTAAGTAATACCCGCATACATTGTGAAAGCAGAGAAAGAGACATTGTGCCGATCGTCATCTGTGTAGCCATTCCAATACCCTTCCGTTATCAGGGCGTCAGTTGTCGAATCATAAAATGCAACGTGCTCGGTATGCCCACCGGTTCCAGGGCAGGGATACGTGTAAAGCTTGGATACATTATGTATTGTCACTTTCGGCGTTAAAGTTCCGTTGTGTATGCCCGAGATGCTAGGGTAAGGATTAGCTGGTTTTCCTGTATCGAAGAACTGTGACAGTTCCGCAGAGCTTAGAAACTGTGTCGGCTGTGCAAATACAGACACCGCTATGCACACTGCAAACACACTCATCAGAATGAGCAACCCCGTTGTTAAAGTCCATATCTTCTTCGTACCTGCTTTCACCTTTCACTCACCCCTTTAACGTGACAGACCTAACATTTTTGTCATATGAGTAATATATCAATACGCTTTTTCGTTTAAATAAAGTAGGTATAACGACACAATAAAAAAAGCTTCATGACAATATCCAGCGTTATAAGTGGACCCGCATATACTGGGGCATAAATACTATCCACGCGCGGTACATTTTCTTGCTACAAAAATAAACCCCGTATGTGCTATCATTTTATGCTCGGGACGCATGCTTCGATCTTTTATCTCCCATTCACGCAGACCAACTTCATAAATACCCATCGTACGAAAGCTTCTACCGTATCGCAATTCCAACCTTCGCGATAGCTTGTATATTTGCAGTACCGTGGGATTGTAGCAAAGGAGGATCCCACCGTTTAACAACGATTCTTCTGCGTGTTCCAGTACTCGCCAGGGCTCTGAAAGGTCCAATAGTATGCGGTCCAATTCTTTCTCTTCTATGCCCTGGTACACATCCTGCTCCTTTAGTATCAGCTCCCCCGAACAGTCCGTACGCTCTACCTTACCGAAGAAAGTATCTATGTTTTTCTGTGCAACCGCCTGAAATTCGGTGTTCTTTTCATATGATACTACTATTCCGTCTTTGCCCACCGCACGGAGTAAAGCCGTCGTAAGAGCTCCAGATCCTGTACCCGCTTCTAACACTTTTGCACCCGGAAATATGTCCGCAAGCATTAAAATGACTGCGATGTCTTTTGGGTATATTATCTGCGCGCCTTTTCGCATCTTAGTTATGTATTCCGCTAACGTTGGTCGTACAACAAAAATAGAGTCTCTGAGCGATGACCTTATGACACTACCGTCTTCCAGGCCGATTATATCATCATGCGAAATAGCGCCATGAGTGGACGAGAAAGAAGACCCTGCTTTTAATAAAAGCTGGTACCTTCTGCCTCTTTTATCTATCAGATGCACAAGTTCGCCTTCTTTTAGGTTTTGCATTGTGTTACGATATGTAATATAGCATTTCAAATAAAACCTTCTTTATGCACACGCAGTAGAGTCATCCAGCAGCAAAAAATCTGAATACGTAAGGACTCACAATCATGAAAACGATGGCTATAAGGATGAGGACTGCCACAATACTAACGATAGCCATTGAAACTTTCTCTTTCTTCTTCTTATCCTTTATGCCTACCCCCAGCACAGAATTCAGCATCTCGCGAAATACATAGCCACCATCCAGCGGAATAGCAGGCAGACAGTTAAATAACCCCACATAGAAATTAATCCAGCCGATCCAGAACAGGATGTCGGCAATGAAGAAGATACTTTCGCCGAATAAAGATGCCATACCTACGGGCTCATAAAAATGCGATAGTAGCGGATTAAAAGTGCTGAATCCACCCTGATCGAGCGTCCCAAAAGGCATGATTGTCAACATCAGCCACCCGCGGGGTGAAAGAACCAGAAGAGAATGGGATACACCACGCAGATAGTGCAGGTAACCGGTTATGGAAAAATCCACCACGGTCATACCCAAGGGGTTATTGGCGATGCCAATGCCCAAATAGCCCCTATTAGCGTAATACGGTGATTTCGCCAGATTTACAATAAACGTTTCTTCCCCGGTTTGCACTTCTATTTCCTGCCCGGGTAAAGTATGATTCATGAACTCATGGAAATCGTTATGCCCGGTTATGCTCCTGTTGTCCATCCTTATTATGAACATACCATCATTCATACCAGCTTTAGCAGCAGGTGTGCCCCCTTCCACCCTTACTATTGCCACCCCTTCTCGTTCAGTGCCATCAATTACGAGTATCTCTCTCTCTTTGCTCGTTTTGTCCAGTACCGTGAGCGAAGTCTCACGCCGTTCTTTCAGCACAAGGTTCATTCCTTCTACGCCCATAGTCTTTGAACCGTCAATTTTTGTGATGAACGTTTCCGGTGCGATACCATATTTTTCCGCTTGACTGCCTTCGGCAACATCATAAACATAAAGTACCGTGTCACTGACGGGCTGAATGGAAAATAAAATCCCAAAGAATAGGACAAATGCAATTAACGCCACGCAGAAATTGCTCGTTACACCTGCGGAAAGTATGCGTGTTCGTTCACGAGACGTTGCTATTTTCTTACTTTTCCCGTCTTCCGTATCTTTATCGGGCTCTAACGGGTATTCCGCTTTATTCTTTCCTTTTTCTTCTTTTTTACCAAATAGTTGTTCGCTATCTGGCTCTGCGAATGCACCTATCGGCACCACCAGGACTAAAAGCCCCATTGACTTTATTTTTATCCGCTCTACGACACTCAAAATAGCATGCGAAAACTCATGCACAACTAACGCAACTACAAACCCGATCCAGGCACACATAGGTATAAACTCATTTAATACTGGTATAAGCAGCAAATTACGTGGTTCGTTCAACTCCGTTGGTTCAGGTTGCATCAAAAACGTTAAGTACACGCTAGACACCACGAGGACTACCATGAACACCATGGCTATAAGTACTAAGACAGTACCGATATTGGCATAAATACGCCAGAATCTTTTCCTTTGTTCGCCTTTTGCCATACTGTCCAGAAAATCCTGACCTCTTAGCGTCCTTATCATCAGAATGGGGCCGTAGGCAGAGATATTATATCGCTCTAAAATGCCCTTTCTGTCGAGAACTACCACAATAAACCAGTAAATCAGGATTAGGTACAGCACTAGTGTCAGGTAATATGGATCCATTTTTTATCTCTCGATCTTAATTTATAATGGACTTGTGAATATATATAAAAACACCAGAGGATATTGAGACAAAAATAGTACAGATAGCTACAGATAATAAGGAATTGGACGCAAATGATATTTGGAACATAGTTACAGAGCTGTATGGATTTGACAAGACTGTCAGAACAATTGAACGGATATTACAGCGACATCAGATAAAAAGATACCGGGCGGCGTTCAAAAAAAACAACGGAGAAAAAGAGGATAAAAATTCAAGTCCAAAAACAGGGATTTGAGGAGTCGCGAAGGTGTGGGGAATATCCATGGTCTACACGAACCCGTTGACAAATCCTCAGAGAACCCCAAATGGTGATTCTGGGCGAATAGAGGCAATTAAAGAAGCAAACAGCAGTAGCCTGGGATTGGTTCATGGAATTTGTCTTTACTTCTGTCGTATGAATTTGCTGTTCACGTCCCTACAATGAGCTTTTTGCGTGTTCTCGATCCTGAGCGGTATAAATCTTCTGAAATTGTCGAGAAAGTGATTTTTTATGAAAAACCCAGGCCACACGTCATGTATCACGCAGATACCAGGGAGGTTACGCTCGGAAACGGGTCGCTAATATGCCAAATCTATGTTGAAGACGACTATTCAAGAGGCTACATGGCTCTTTGCGTATTCCCGAAGAAGCTTTCCTATTTCGTTGTATTAACCATCCTTCGAGCTTTCAGGTTGCACCGCAAACCCGAATTATTCCATCACGACAACGGTGGCGAGTACGATAATGGAGTTGTCTCTCGGTTACTTCAGATGCTCAGCATCGTGGATGTCCCAATAGAGGTAGAGAATCCAAAGGGAAATGGAAAGAAGGAAAGAGCTCACAGTCAGGACCGGAAATGTTTCTATGATAATTATCAGTTTTTTGAAAAAGCGGAAAGAATAGTAAAAGAAAACGGCAAAGTTAAATTTGAGGGGAAAAGGTATCACGTGAGTGAAAAAATGGCTGGTGAAACCGTGGAAGTCAGAGATACATTGAGAGGACTCAAAGTTTGGCATAAAGGTGCCTTCATTAAACGATGGAAATATTGGGAATATGTTTCAGGTATTGCTGTTGATTATATGCTGAAAAAGTACTTGTTATAGTACAATATAAATGAATGCAATACCAGTCTAAAAAGCCGCTATGGGACTCTCAGATTCCAGTTCGCAAACATTTACTCAAAAGTCACCATATCTTCATTTGCATAATAATTTTACACCAGATATTTTGCTTTTACTTAATGGTGTTCTTCCTCCAATATCTCCAGATCAAAATCACAATCAGGAGTAAAACCACAAATGCAATAAAATAAAAAATGCCTGTGGGGTTGATAGCAATACTCACGGCGGATGATGATGCCCCTACCATCAAACTGCCTTCACCCCACAAACTTTTCTTTGTGTTTTTCATTTCTATCACCCAGTTTTTATCACCTATCAAGGGCCTACATAGATCCAATCTGTTGGAGTAGTTACGTAGTTGGAAAGGCTCAACACATCGCTTACAATTAGGTAATTTCTGCATAAAAAAGCCATAGTGCATCTGATGATGCGTTATGGCAAAAACAAACTACACGAAAGAGGAACAGGTGCGTATCGATCCAGTTAATCGATACCTTAGAGGCGAACGAGCAGCCCAAATTTGTGGAAGTATTGATAGGTCAAGAACGTGGTTGTACAAATGGATTGAAAGACACAGTAACTTCAAGAAAAGTGATAGGAGTGAATGGTTCAGGGAAGAGTCCCGTGCGCCGAAAACAGTGCAACGGAAAACTAATCAAGAGCTAGAAACTCTTGTGGTGAAGGCGCGAAAGTCATTGATGGACGGAGAAAACGAAGATACAAAGTATCGCTGTATCGGAGCCGAAGAAATACAACTCCGAATGCACGAGCTTGGATCCTCAGAAGGTGATACACCAAGTTTGTCAACAATTAAACGCATAATCAAGAGGAATAAACTGCTCATCCAAAAGAGAAAGCGATATGTCCGGTGCAAATCCAAGAAACGGTACACTCTTTTGAATCCGACTAAAGTCAATGAGGTCCATCAAATAGACTTTATCGGACCGAGAAACATCAAAGGTTATGGTGCTATATCGTCCCGGAACTTGATTGATGTCGTTCGGTAACAAGGCATATATCCAGCAATACGCAGGCCGGAGTATGGATACAGTGATCGAGTTCCTACTTGATTGTTGGACTAATAATGCGATTCCGAAATATATTCAGATGGATAATGGGGCATATTTCATTGGGGATTTGAGACACGCAAGACACTTCAGCCGCGTTGTTAGACTATGCCTCTGTTTTGGCGTTGAACCTGTGTTTATCGCACCAAGGAAGCCGTGGATGAACGGTACGATAGAGGACTTTAATGGCGAGTTCGAAGAGAAATTGTGGGCACGAGAGCGATTCTCGGATCTAGAGCACCTCCGAAGAGAAGCAAAAATCTTCCTGACACGGCATAGCAATCGCCAGGACTGGAAATACCGGAATGCTAATCTGGTGTCTATACGCCATCGCAAAATTCCTGTGGATTTTACGATTGATGGTATTAATCTGCCGATTACTGAGGGAAAGGTCCACTTTATAAGGGACGTGAAGGAAGACGGGACTATCAATGTCTTGAATGAAGATTTTGAGGTCAATAAATCGTTGGCTTATGAATATGTTTGGGCGACCATTCACACGAAGCAGGAACAATTGATGATCTACTATCGGGGGCAGAAGGCGGAAAAGGCGGGGATTATCAAGATTTATGAGTACAAAAGTGATGAAACTGTAAAAGAGTTCGTGTGCAAGTTCTGAATGTGTTGCGTGTCAGCGATGTTATGAACCTTACCAAGTAAGCTATAATTCTTTGGGAAGAAAACAGCCCTCTTCGTTTTTAGCCCCGGAAAGTTAGTTCACTTAACGTAGGTATATCCGTAATGCGTATGTCATCCCAAATTGGTTTTATATCCGCAATGCGCATATACCCCTTTTGAAAGTTCTTTCTCATCCCTGCCCACACCTTACATATCAACGGACTTTTAATCTTATATTAAATCTCTCAAACAAACATTTAATTTACCTTACTACACCAGCCCCTGCCCTTCCAGTACCCGCCTCAACTTCTCTTCGTTAGCAGCACTCAAAGCACCCAACGGCAGCCGGACATCTCCAGACGCCAGCCCCATAATCTCCGCTGCTTTCTTCACAGGTATCGGATTCGTCTCCAGAAACATCGCCTCAAACAGCGGAAACAACCGCAGATGTATCTCCAGCGCCTTCTCAACTTCGCCTTTCGACATCGCAGCCACCATATCACTCATCGGCTTCGGTACAATATTCGCAGCCACCGAAATCACACCCGTTCCACCCAAGCTCATTATAGGCAGCGTAAGAAAATCATCACCTGCGATCACCGTGAACTCCAAATCACGTTCCTTAGCCAATTTTATAACCGCGCCCACCTGTTTCAAATCGCCCGAAGCTTCTTTCACACCTTTTATATTTGTGACCTCAGCCGCAAGCTCTACCATCGTATCCGCAGTCATATTCAAACCCGTCCGCGAAGCGATATTATACAAAATCAGCGGCAACTCCACCGATTCACCAATCCGCCTGAAATGCGCCTTCAGCCCACTCACGTTCGGTTTATTGTAATAAGGCGTAATCAAGAGGCAACCGTCAACTCCTGCATCTTCCGCATGTTTCGTGAGCTCTACTGCCTCCGAGGTATTATTCGAGCCCGTACCCGCTATTACCGGCACCTTTGAGCAGTCCACAACCACATTTACCACACGCTTATGTTCTTCATTAGAAAGTGTTGCCGACTCGCCAGTCGTACCACACGGAACTATCCCTGCTACTCCACCCTCTACCGTATAATCCACTAATCGCCTCAAACCTTCCACATCTACTTCGTCATCCTTGGTAAAAGGCGTTATAAGTGCAGGACACGTCCCCTGTATATTCAGCATTTCAATCCTCTTCACTACTACCCTTCTTTTTGCGTGCTATATATCCTGCTACTCTGTTTCGTACGCCTTTACTCCTTATATTCGTGTACTCTTCCACCATCTTCTTATTTGCGTCAAAGTCATCAGTGAACTCATCCACTTCCCGTATCAGTTGCTTTGCCAATTTCTTTATATATCTCGGTTTAATCGCGCCCACACTATTCACCCTCTCCCTTTATGTCTTCTGTGTCCATTGTCAACTCTTCTTCTCCTTTCTCTCTCACGTCACTCACGCCAATCATCAAAAACACCGCACCCACTAACAACACGATTATGCCGATTACTCCTTTGATAATAGTCAACACATCTACACGGAAATACCATATCCCTGCTACGCCCAAAACGACTAACAGAAGTCCTACCAATATCTCCCCATATCCTTTCATGTTTCAATATCACCGCCTAAGAACAAATTCAGCAATTTCTGGCTTGTAGCGCCAATCCATAGCTAAAACTTTTTCACGCCTATAATACTTTACAAGCCGTCTTATCTTAGATTCCGTTAACTGTAGTGCTCTTTTATTATGGACGTCTTTCTTATTCACCTCTATGTGCTTCCTGACACGAAGCGCTTTTCGCATCAAATTCTGTAGGTCTTCTGGTATCTCGGGTGCAATATTCTGTTCCTTTAAAATACCCGTCATCTTTTTTCCCGTGACATGTGCAACACACGGCATGCCATAGCTATCCCTAAGCTCTATACCTATCTCGCTTGTTGAAAGTCCTTGGTTATACAACGTAACTACCTTCGTCTCTACTTCCTCCGCCGACAAATCCAGCCATTCCGGTGCCTCCGTCCTGCGACTAAGCGACTTCTTAGACCCAGACTTACCTCTCCGCCTTGCATACATCCTTGCCATTTTATACGTCCCTTTTCTTAAATATCTAATCTTCGCTTAGCATATAAATATTTTATGATATTCCTTGCTGTTAATTTGAAAAGTACAGGATTTTTTACAAATTCACGGAATGCCAATGCTTGATAGTCCATATCGCCATGTTTCGTTATTCGCTGCAACATATCCTCCTGAGATAGTACCCGGCATATCGTATCGAAGTCTCCATCGTTAAGTATACATCGCAATTTATGCACCTTCAACCCAAACGCTATCTCTGCCCCGATCTCCGCCCGCCACTTAGTTTCATACTCGCGCAGCACACCCATGTCATTCTTCAAACACGCTTCTGCCGCTATTGCCCCCGCGATCTTACCACATTTCAAGCCATAAAATATGCCCCCGCCCGTGATCGGCTTAACCTGTGCCGCGACATCTCCCACCAGCATAATGCCGTTGCCGTCATTTATTTTCACTGTACTCTGACCTTGCATTCGCCTTTGCAGTCCTGCACTTGCGGGTATGGGGATTGCGCCACCCATGAAACCTGAATGTGTGCCTTTAATTTCTGGATGCTCCGCCAAAAACCGTTTTAAAAACGGCATTGGACTTGAATGCGGTGAACACCTTTTATCTGTACACAGACCGATCCGAGCAACCTTTTCCGCTACAAGTGGGATAGTCCATGCAAAGAAACCCGGCGCTATTGTTCTACCCACAAAAATCTCTGCAAATGCTTCGTCCGCATCATATTCGCCCTCCACTTGCACGCAGTTCAAGTAGTTTCTTGTGACTGTCATCGCAGCCAGCTTTGCCACACTGCTCCTAACGCCGTCAGCGCCAATGACCACGGTTGCTTTTAGTTCCTCTTTGCCATCCACAGTATCTACTAATAATGTTTGCTTTTCCCCTCCGCATCCCTTTATTATATTCTTTAACTTGCCCCCAAGAATTATGTCCGCACCTTCTTCCTGCGCCGCTTTTGCCAATGCCTTGTCAAACACGTTTCGCCTTATGGCAAATGCACTCTTCTCCGGCGATGGTACTTCTATCCTCAATTCATAGGAATGCGAACGAACAATAGCACCTTTTATCTCGTTGTTTATGAATGGTTTTACATCTTTCAGTTCGCTCTCTTCTAGCGCTCTTTTACTTATAAGCCCCGCACATTGTATGGGTTCACCTAGTTCTGCACTCTTCTCCACAATTAACGTAGAAGCTCCCGCTTTCGATACATATTTCGCGGCCATGCAGCCCGAAGGTCCTGCACCCACCACCACGACATCATATTCGAGCATAACAAATTCATAAACTCAGCCACGTTTATTTTATATCTGAAAAGGTTAATAAACAACATTAGTGAAATAAAATAACCGAACAGGTTTGAGGTGATGAAAGAGAATGGAAAAATCTAAACAGCCACGGAAACAGAGAAAAGCAAGGTATAACGCACCTTTGCACGTGCGACACAAGTTCATGGGTGCACTGCTTTCTGACGAACTGCAGGGTAAATATGAGAAGAGGGGCTTCCCGCTGCGAAAAGGGGATACAGTAAAGGTAATGAGAGGGGACGATAAAGGAACGACAGGAAAAGTAAGAACCATAGACCTGAAGCGGGGGAAGATAACAGTGGAAGGAGTTGTCGTTGCGAGGTCTGACTTATCCGAGGTGCCATGACCCATACATCCATCTAATGTGAGGATAACCAAGTTAGAGTTGAAAGATAAGCTAAGAGAAAGTGCATTGAACCGATAAAGATTGAAGCACCAAATCCTAAACAATATCAAAATCCTAAGAGAAAGGGTTGTTTTGAATTCGGTGTTACTCGTTGCCCATCACTTCCTCATGTAGCGCCATTGCCCGGGTTATTGTTGGGTGCGTTGTTCCTAACTTCCTCTTCAAGTCCGCTATTGCTTCTTCTATACTCGTTCTTCTCGCTCTACTAATCAAGTTATCGGCATCTGCTACTATCTTCTCTTCCATCGTCTCTGGCATGAAATCCTTCGCGGGTAGCCCCAGTGTCTTCGCTTCATCCGCCGTTATCCCCGCACCTACATGCCTTTCTAATATCCTCACCACATTTTCCGGTAGCCCTAACTCTTTTGCCATTTCGCCACCCACAACGCCGTGATCCACACCATGTGTGCGAGCTCTACCTAAATCATGTAGCAACGCACCCGTATAAACCAGTTGCTCATCTACTTTATCAGAATCCTCAATACGATTTCGATTAACAGCGAGTTCCAGCGCAAGTTCTGCAACCGCCACACAATGTTTAATTACCGAGGCTTTACATCCCGCACCTCTCATCAACATTGTGCACTCTTTGTTTATTCGTTCTTTATCTTCTCTTTCCACTTCTCTAGCTTCGCTATCTGCCCCTCTAACGAATTTATTAAATCATCATTAGCAACATACTCAAAATTCGCGCCACATTCGGCACACAAGAAGTTATCAGCCGCTGCCTCTTCAAATAAAACACGTTGGCACCCACACTGATAAAACACACCTTTCTGTTCCTCTTCAAGCTGCCCGTTTAGCTCCGCTAGTTTACCATCCGCTTCATCTTCCATTATCTTCTTCACGTTAGTGTAATTAAACCGCCACAGATAGGTAATCCAGCCACTGTTATCATCTCGCTCAGTCCTGTACTCCGCTATCCGATTCTCGTATAACCTATATAACGTTTTCCTTACCGCTGTGAGTTTCGTATCGCTCAGCTTTGCGATCTCCTCATCCGTTATCTCACCCTCGGGGACGGTCATCATTATCTTCAATCCTTCATCCCCTATTCTCTTCCTGAAATATTCCCTCACCACGAAATTATCTGGCTCTAACATCCGCTACTATCACCCTATTACTAATAATATAGTTCCCGATTAATTAAACTTTCGGTATTTTCATCTCAGGAAAGTCTTAGGAAGGTACCTTAAGGAACTTTTCTCTTATCTCCCCCGCCTTTTCTATTCCTAGCTCCACCATCTCCACTATCGTTTCTTCCTTCATCCCGTTACTCCCTGTCTTTTGTAGCCCTGACAAAGAACCATCAGCATTGGAAATTACTGTCAACCTGTTTGTAGCAGCGTTTTCTTCATTACAAGTCGGGTCTACCACTATAGTCCCGTCTATTTCTACCATCGTTACATCCACGGGAGTATCATGCACTTGGAGTGTTTCATCACCTGTTAAGCCATATCTTTCATTCGGTACACGGATATTCTGAAGCGCAGCAATAGCGCCTAATGCAGCCGCATCTATCAGATTACCATTGTTGTCCAATACATGTATATCTAAAAATAGTATCCACACCTTCTCCCCCTCTTCTATGCACAATTTTTCCAAGTCTATAACCCCTGCACCACGGATTCCTCGGTCCACTACTCGCGCTAATTGTATACTTTTTTCATTTGGTGGCCCCGACTCAAACTCGGGAGACGCCAACGGAACAAGCTCTGCATTCGTTATTAATACGCCTTCTGTCGGAGAATCTGGGAAAGGAGAGCCAACTTCGAGTTTCGCGCCTACTAAAACCTCTGTATCCCCTAGTTTCACACATGCTGAACCTTCCGCCTTATTTATTATATCCCGTTTTAGACTTATTTCCCGGTATTCGCGGAAACCTCTACCATCTTCTCTATCACCCTCGCTTAGCATGTTACGAACAAAATCTTTCCTTACATCATCCATAATTTCAAGTCCCATCTCTATTTCTCCTTGTTCCTACGTACCTCTATCCTTAGACTTCGCACTCTCGTCCTTATTGTAGCGCCCTATTAACGCCGCGCGTTGCAATTCATATATCTGCTGACAAGCTTTCATTGCAAGCTTCAGTCCTTTTTCAAACTCGTCTTTTGTCAGATTCCCATCCATTTGCAGCGCGGTGATCGTATTTCTCCTTGCGATCATCGCAATCGGCATGTCTGCTTCACCATAATTATCCTCCACCGCGTTCAAATCTAGGACTATTTCTCCGCCTACTTTGCCCACAGCAACAGAAGAAACCAGGTCTCTCATTGGTACCCCCGCATCGGCTAGGGCAACGGAAGCAGCATTTATCCCCGCTGTTCTCGTGCCGGCATCCGACTGAAGTATCTCTACATAAACTTCTATCGCAGCCTTCGGATAATATTCCCTTAGAATAACGGGATCTAATGCTTCTCTACTTACTTTTGAAATCTCCACGCTTCTTCTATCAGGTCCCGGTCTCTTCCGGTCATCAACCGAAAAAGGTGCCATGTTGTACCGGAATTTGACCACAGCCATCTTTGCATCCTGAGCGTGTCTTGGGTGCATCTCTCTTGGCCCATATACAGCAGCTAGTACCTTGTTATCACCTAACTCGAAATAACAAGACCCATCTGCCCTCTTTAGGACCCCTACCTCTATCTTTATATTCCTGAGTTCATCAAACCTTCTACCATCTACTCTCTTTCCGTCTTTTATGAACTCGATCTCTCCTTCTTTTTTCATTTTACTCTTTATCCTATCTCCCTTTTACCTCTCTGTCTTGACGGAATTCAAGAATTCTGCCACGCGGTCCGTTAAACCGGATGTATGCGCTTCCTTTGTAATCATTAATATCACTTCAGATGCGAGCTTTATATCCTTTGTCTTTCCCTTTATCCAAATGCGACCGTTCTTTGCGACAAAGATAAAACAGTTACATTTGTCTTTTAACATCCTTATCATCGAACCTTTCCGTCCTATAATACGGGGCACTTTAGTGGGTGGTACCTCTATTAACCGCCCGTTACCCCGCCCTATATGTAAATCTTCCTTCAAGCCCAAGTCTATTCTCATCAGCGCATCCACGTTTAATACTTTCACCGCGACTAAATCATCCAAATCTAGAATCGCATTCATGTCCCCAAACTCAATTCTCTTTCCACCCCGTGTCGAAATTTCCGACATGTGTATTCGCGCTTCGTAAGGCGAGGCAATGTCCACGATCCAGTATGGGAACGAAATCTCAACTACCTTGCCTATCACCACATCGCCCCTTGTCGGTAGATACTTCCCGCTAAACGCCACTACCCTTATCTCGCCCTTATCATCTACTACACCATAGGTCGTAGCATAGACTTTACCGTCTTCAACGTACGTTCCTTCTCCTGCTCGTTTTGCATCATCAGAAACAAGATCACCAGGGATTACTATTTTATACATTATCTTACTTCACAATCCTCGTCTCAACTTCACCTTTCGTCATCATGTTCAAAAACGAGAACACGTCCTCTCTCATACCCGCAGGGAATTCTAACAACGCTATGTAGGACCCATCTCCCTGCCAGTCCTCTTTCGTCACCTTGTACTTCTTCTTTAGATCGTATACATGTCCCGTATACGCAGCCGGTATCTTTATTGCTATCTGTGTCTCCTCTATTTTTATGGGTATTATTGGCCGTATAGCCTTCACCGTCTCGCTTACCAGCACATCTACCGTCTTGAAAGGATCAATATGCACCTTAGCCTCTTTCATCGCTATCTCTATTCTTGCGGGTGGGTGTGGAGTATCAGTCTTAGGATTTATGGCGATTTGTGCGATTTGATTTATCACCATTTTCCTCTTCTCCTCCACTCTTTTCCGTCTTTGCTCGGTGGTCAGTTGCACCTCGCCCTCTTTTATTATCCTACTCGCTATTTCCTCTACATCGGTGGTAGAAAATACAGTCATCAAATCGCCTTCTGTTGCTTTATCACCTTTTGAGACATCTTCAAATATCTCTTCGGCAGCCAATACATCGGCCATATCTACACCGTCACCCGTTTTGACGGCATCTACCTTTTCCGGATCTACAAGTACTTCAAAAATCTTCTTACCGTGCTTATACCTCGCTATCACCGCCTTGTCCAAACTGACCATTAGCCCTTAGTTCTCCTTCTCTTCTTCTTCTTTATCTTCTTTACTCTTTTCCTTAACTACCTTCTCATTCCTCTTCTTCACTTTAAGTATATACGGCTCTAACTCGTCTGCACTCAAAATCCGGAATTGTTTCTTCTCTGACTCCGCGAGGCCTGCATCCACCGTTGATACATCTATATTACCCTCTGTTACCCTATACAAAGCTTCCAAACCGAGCAAGAGTGCTTCTTCGAGCGTGATGTCCTCTTCATACATCTCCTCAAACATCTCTGTCACGATTGTCCGTCCGGAACCGATCGCAGTCGCTTTATATTCAAGCAAAGCCCCACTTGGGTCCGTCTCAAGGAGATAATTGCCCCCGTTATAGACGCCACCTATCAACAACGCCGTGCCAAAAGGTCGGAGTCCACCAATTTGTGTATATGCCTGCTTAAAATCACATATCTTTTTCGCCAGAGTTTGCACGTCTATCTCCTCGTCATAGATGATCTTGTTTACTTGCGCTTCTACCCGGCCTTTATCTATGAGTACCCTTGCGTCCGCGACCAAACCCGAAGTTGCTGCTCCTATATGGTCATCAATCCGAAATATCTTTTCTACCGAACCGCCTTCTAACAGCCGAGACGTTAATCTTTTGTCCACTAATAACACAACACCATCCTTTGCCTTTATTCCAATGGCCGTGGTTCCTCTCTTCACTGCTTCACGTGCGTATTCTACCTGAAATAACCTTCCATCCGGACTGAACACCGTTATCGCTCTATCATATCCCATCTGTGGCATCATTTGCATTTACATCACCTTTTATACGTATATTATGGACTCGACGGGATTTGAACCCGTGGCTTCCTCCTCGCGAAGGAGGCACTCTTCCACTGAGCTACGAGCCCCCGTCAGGTTAAGCCCTTTTTCCATCTTATTATTAATGAATATACGGATGAATAGATATAAGCTTCACAGTTATTAAGTGAGGAGCTTTGGTTTAAAATAGATGGACCCTTCATCATTCGTCAGCGGTGCATTCCTGGTAGGACTGGGGTTTCTAACCGGTTTGAGCGGAGCTTTGATACCCGGACCACTTTTTGCTTTTGTGATCTCCGATACATTGAAGAAAGGGCCATTAGCCGGACCACTTACTATGATAGGGCACGTTTCCGTTGAATGTTTGCTAATATCAGCACTTGTACTTTTAGGGCTTGAATTGAAAAACTATTTCAGTCAAATCGAATCCGGGATATATCTAATAGGCGGGATTGCGCTCATACTGATGTCCGCGTGCATTGTTAAAGAGGCAAAAGCAGTGGAATCACGGACTTCAAAAGGTGAAATGATAGGCACTGAAATGAGTGGCGTGAAGTATAATAAGTATAACAGTTCGATTTTTGGTGGTTTCTTACTCACTGCTTTTAATCCTTCTTTTATACCCTGGTGGATAGCAATAGGATACCCAATTTTATTAACGGGATTTGAGTGGCTTGCCCTGACTGGAATACTCTTAGTTACAATAGGGCATTTCCTTTCGGATTTCGTCTGGTATTCCTTCGTATCTTATTCTTTTTCACGAGGGAGAAAGCTTTTTGTCGGTAGGAGATATGAGCTCGCGATGGTCGTAATTGCTATTTTTATGGTCGTCCTGGGCACCATGTTCTTTATCACGGGATTGTCACAAACATTCTTTGCGGGAAAGTTTGTGTAAAAGTCTGTGTGATCATCTGTAAATCCCCTTCTACTTCCCCCTTTTTCGGCACAATAGAAATACCGAAATTACGAAGAGAGCAATGAAGGTGAGTGAAGCATCAAATCCAAGGGCTGTAGGAGAAGGCGCTTCTGGTGTAACCGACAGGTTTGACGTATTCGACATAACCGAAAACACCTCCAACTGGATTTTGTCGTTGAAGGTGTAATTACCAGAGCCAGGGTCCCCCCGGCATATTAGGTCTAAACCCTGTGGATACACATTATTCGTTGCGTTTGCATCTACAGTGAACTTCATTACTGCATTGCCAGCGGCATTTACCTTCAAATTACCCACATAATCGCTTTTCGTACTGAAATTGAAAGGTGTATCGGCGGCTTCCGTTACACGAACGCTAACCGATTCTGCTTGCTCTGATCCTACGTTCCGTACACTTACGTGCAGCACAGCAGAGTCGCCCGCGCTTAGGTTCGTGGGATCGGTATAATACGAATAAATATCAAGCTCCGGCTTGCCTTCCACCACTAATTCCATACTCTTGTTCAATACGTATTCCCGGTTCCCCGTATCTTTATACGTGATCACCAATGGAAGGTTATAAACCCCTGCTGCCACATCTGCTGCAATATTAACATAAAACGGTGCTGAGATTCCATAGCCCGCGTTAATTCCTCCTACGTATACATGAGTAGCACCCGACTTGGAAGGTGTCATACCATCATTGCAAGCCAATTTCGCCTCGACTTCTTTTGCTGTCGCTTCGCCGGTATTTGTTATTGTCATAGCTATCTTAACACCCTTAGACCCAGGTCTTATGTACTCAGGCTCTGTATGTACATCAACAAGAGTTAGTATTGGACTGCCTCTTACTGTGAAAGCGATGTCCGAGGTCACGGGGTTACCATGAAACCCACCCACATCCGGATGATAAAAGAAATTATTCGGTATGGTTATAAAATAACCACGTTCTGGATGAAAATAATATTCATTCCATGAATATTTGACAGGTATGGCATAAACCCCATTCGGGATACCTTCGTCTACTTGAACGGTGATTGTTACTTTCTTCTCGCGCCCTGCGTTTAGCGCAGGTATCGGGACTTCTGTGGACCCTACGAGAGATACGTTTTTATTGTCTTCAGCTTGAAA
>QENJ01000001.1 GCA_013374505.1 Candidatus Methanophagaceae archaeon | reverse complement strand
CTATAACTCCCGTGGGATCCCCTTTCAATGATAGATCAAGATAAGCAGTACCTTCATTATCCTCTGAAAGATATAAGACAGTTTCAGTCATACTTTCTTGTACGTCCTCTAATGTTGTCCAGTGACCGCCCCACATTCGCTCAGATGGGGGCTGGAACGTATCATCGTTAATAACTTTCTCGATTTCCCACTTCCAATTATAACCACGGAGATAAGGAGAACATATTGAGAGAGATTGTGTATCCAAATATTCAGCTTTTTCAGAACTTTCATCATAATATTTTAGTGTTAGATTATATGTTCCAATTGTAGAGGAAAAATAATCACAAATACTATTATATAAGGCTTCTGCATCTTTTGTTTTAACTGAGTTTTTAACGGAGTCCATTGCCATCTGTTCAAAAGGTTCGAGACTGTAGTCATATTCATAAATACCATCAAAATCATCGTCTTTTAAATTTATAATTACCTCTCGTTGAGATTTTTCAAATTTAGATGTGAACATTAGGCTAGCAACTATTGTACCACCTTTCGTAGTACTACTTTTAACTCTAATATGTATATTATGAGTTTTATACAGTTCCAATTCAGAAGTGAGATCTGGAGAAATCAATTCGAAAGAAGGTTCTATTTTCTTCACATAATGATCAGAACTACTATCACCCCACTCGCTCAAGAATATCTGTTTATATTCACCACCATATCCACGATACTCACCATAAACTTCTACTTCATCCCCTACAGTAACATCATCAACCTGAGCAGGGCCATCGAGATGCCCATAAACATTTACCGTTTCTCCTTCCTGTAAGTTGCCTGTTGGATCTTCAAGAACTTCATCAATTTTGACATCATAATTATAGTAAGAAATAAATGGCTGATCAGCAATGATTTCACCTCTGATTTTTACCTTTTCATAGTCACATACATCAACCGAATATTTCTTAGCATACCAGCCCTGCTGGTCCGTATTACCCGAATAAGTCGGATCGCGTTCGTAATCGCCATCTGCATCGTTCTTCAATGCCGCTCGCACATAGAATACTATCTCGTCAGAACCACTATTGGGTTTGACGTTCATTGTGATAAATTCTTGCTGCCCGCCGTCCCAATCGGAATCATAAAGTTCAACAAGAGGGTCCACTGCCTTCATCTGCACGCCCGCACTATTCCATATGAGGTCATCATCCTTTTGATATACCTTATTATCCTCGTTTCCTGTTCCGCTTACAACATATACGTATTCATCATTCGGGAACGACACAGAAATATAGCCTTCGCTTGATGCTCCACCATTATTCGCCACGGTTACAGATATTGTTGCATATTCATCTTCATTGACGCATGTTGATGGGTCTATGTCGACCTTAGTAATTTTAGGAACGGGTTTCGTTTCTTCTTCATCTTCAACAACATCAAAATAACAAGTTGCTTTTTTAGATTCATCACTTGTCCACGCCTCGAATGTAACAGTTCTAGTCCCGGTTGGATAACCCGCGGCTGCTGATTTGGATCGTGTGCAAACCGGTATATCATTTGGTCCCCCAACCACAACTTGCGTACCATCCGGTTTTGTTACTGTTAGTTTTGCCGTGCATGCCGTATTAGTTTGGTAGTATATCGTAACGGTCTCGCCGATTTTGTATTCGGGCTTGTCTGTCCAGACAGTTATAGAAAGACATTCTGAAGATACTTTCTTGAGATAATAATTAGAACCTTCTAGCCACACATTATCTACCTCTCGATATATACCATAAACTTTCACTATATCCCCTGATTTGATGTTTGGGTCCATATATCCCGGTTCTATAGTAGCAGTACCGATGGCGACAAAAACAGTGTGTCCTTTTAGTTCAGAAGGCCCACTGATAATTTCATCCACGCTTACTTTCCACCGTGGCAAATCACCCGGCATGACGGATCCTTCATGATATTCAATTGCTGTTCCAATGAACTTGACCTCTTGCCCTTCTTGCATTGAAGAGACTTTTTCATTAGAATCCTGAAAAGAATTATATTTACCACTTACGTTTGTTGTGCCACTATTCACCGCAAATACCGAAACAGGCACCACACTCACCAAAATCATGACTACGCAAATACAACTCAACACCTTCTCTATCTTCGTCGCCATCTTCTTTTACCCCTTCTCCTTATTTTTTCATACCCTAGACCCACACAAGATAATTGTTACAAACCCGCTATAAAAACCTTCCTCTTTTTTAACGTGCTAACAACCCCCCTTGTATATTACCGGAAAACATTTCATTTGTCTCGTTTTGTGTTCTTCATCTTTCACTGCATATTTCGTTGGTAACGCTAAACCTTTCTTTTTTAAAGAAAGGTTTTACACGTGCTATCTGCTACCGTGTATGCCGCCATACGTCCTTTAGCTTCTAACAAAAGATAGTTTAGATGTTATCACTATAAATGCTTTTCGGTTTTTATCTGATTTTCTAACAAATAAAGTTTTTATAAACGTTTGATTCGTGTTTTACGCATTACAAACGTTATTTCAAAACCTGGTGTGATAGCTACTTACAATTATTGTAAATTTAATTTAACATGTTTCTAATTTTTTGTAGCGGTCGCACATATGCTGAACGACATGCAAACATTCACACGGATTTCGCAGGTCGCGGAAACGATCCAAATTCGTTTACGTACTGTATCGTGAGTATCCCCGAATTCTGCTGCTTCATCAATGCCCTTAAATACAGGTATCTTACACATTTCTTACGCTTTCTTCAGGGTTGATAACTTGAAAGCCTTGCAATCGAATAACCTCGCAAAATCGTGCATCCGCGCAGACAACCCAGTCCACATTCGCTTTACCTACGGATTCCATAGCTGCAAGTTGCAAGCTATCCAACGTTCTGAGAGCGTAACCCAATCCATATTTAGTCAATAATTCCACTGCTTCTTGCTTTTCTGCTTCATCTATCCGCATTACCCGATATAACCCGACATCGAGTTCATTAGAGAAGAGCCCGATGAGATGTGAAAACGCATCCCGGGAAATTTCTCTCGTCCTAACTTTCAGAGCAATAGCTGAATGGAATTCGATAATGCTAAGGTCGGAAATGAATAGCTCTTTATCCTCTTCTCCAAATATTTTATCAATAACTTCGGTTCCTACTTCCTGATGATACCGTTTGACCAAAGCGCTGGTATCTAAAAAATAAGTCTTCATCCCCACTCTTCACGTTGCTTTGAAATTGTCTCCGAGAGATTACCTTTAATTGAAGATAACTCCTGCCGAACCTGGGCAAGAGTAATCTCCCGGTCCGCCTTCTCTTTTATGTAGCAAATGAATGGCTCCGCCTCCTTCTTTTCTTGAATAGAATCAATAAAATCCAGCACTTCTCTTATCTCTATTTTCCCTAAACTTTTTATCCTAGATACTATTTCTCCCTCAGCCACTGTTCCACTTGATACCATATTACTTCTATATTTTTAGTCACCTTAAATATACTATAATCGAGTACCATGCAACGATCAGAGAGACTGTTTCACAATCACGTTAGACCAAAACATCCGATAAAAAAAAGGCAGGATTTTTTAAAAATACCTGTTTTCTATCTGCAATCCCGTTATTCTTTTATGATGCATTTATCGTAGTGGTTGCATTATGCCCCTCAGCATCTAACGATTCCATCTTTGATTTTGCAGCGTTTTTCCCTCTTAAAATAGCCACAAGGAAGTCTGTATCTAAACACTTCACAGCTTTACCCCACGCAGTTCGCTTTTTTCCCAGAACTTTCTCAAATTTGCAAACATCGCTTTTTCCTCATCGTCATCCATATCCCAAGCACCAAAACAATCCTTTAATTTACCTCGTTTTGATAGCCTGATTATTACATCAGCAAAGCTTTCGTTATCTCCTTTTTGTTGTATCAATAGATTATACGCTTCTTCTGTCAGAGTTATCGTTTCGCTTCCCATTTTTCTATTCCTTCCTCCTTTTTTACGGTTTATTCAAGTTCCAGATGATATCAAATTTTGATTTATTTGAATTTAACCCTTTCATCATTAGAGAAGAGCCCGATGAGATGAGAAAACGCATCCTCGCTCTTCACGTTGCTTGGAAATTATCTCCAAGAGATTACCTTCAATTGAAGATAACTCCTGCCGAACTTGGGCAAGAGAAATCTCCCGGTCTACACGGTAAACAAACTTAGCATGCAGTCCTTCGGGCACTTCTATCCACTCCTCTCCTGGACGCGATTCCAAATTCGGCATAGTTTCGATTTTTAGCTTTCGCATAGTTCAATATGTCTCGATTTTCAGGTCACGTATGCGAGAGAAATGTTCAACATTTCTAGTGAGAACAGATTCATCATTAATCAAAGCAATCCCGGCAATCATAGCATCTTCTGGGTCTATCATCCTTCTGTTAACCTCAACGTTCGACCTCTGCTCTTTTCTCGCATCGCCTCGATAACTTGCCACATCTCTTCAGCACCCTCTTCTTTTAAGAATCCAACTATATTCGTCAGCTTTTTCTTATCGGTTAACCGCGTGATGACATCGTTGAAACTTTCCCCTTCTTCTCTTTCTGCGTCCAACCTTGCATATACCTCTTCCGATAAAGATAAGGTCCTGGCACTCATTTTTACACCCTTGTGTATATTATTAATTGTTCTAATAAATATAACGTTTTATGCTTTTTATAAAGTGCTAAAACACTCTGTTTAGATAGTGACAACGACAAATAAGGAGAAAACGCTAAACACCTATTTGGTGGAGATGAGAAGATAGATGAAAAATGCTTTGCATAAAAGGCAGGTATTAGAAGAGGTAGTCAAAGAAGCTTTAGAGCGTCTTTCAGAAGATAAACTCGTAGAAGTATTTGATTTCGTGGGCTATCTTTTGGCAAGAGAGAAGCGAGAAGAACAGGCGGAAGAATTAGAATTAGACCCCAAAAAAGACCCCATACTGAAATACATAGGGGGGGTATCAGTTGAACCCTTTGCCCACAAGATTGACGAAATACTCTACGGTGAGGAAGATTGAAACTTTTCATTGAC
The DNA here is from genome assembly GCA_013374505.1 of Candidatus Methanophagaceae archaeon. Taxonomy (GTDB): domain Archaea; phylum Halobacteriota; class Syntropharchaeia; order Alkanophagales; family Methanospirareceae; genus QENJ01. Next base: position 31,194 of record QENJ01000001.1, on the reverse strand, counting down.
ACCTGGGGTTGGGTTGGATAGTCCCGGGAAATAAGCGTGAGCCAAGGCATATAGTGCTTACAAACTTTTATTCGTCGTGGAACGACCAAAAAGGTGTAAGTTACACTACAGATTATGTTCTGGATGAAACTTTTACCCTTTTTTTCCGGCGGGTGCCTTTCACAGAAGCTAAAGACTCGCTTGAGGTAATAGACCTTGCTATTAAAGAAGGTTACCTCCGTTTAGAGCGTATCACTGCAGAAAGATTCGAGAAAGCAAAAGAATTGAGAATGAAGTTTAAGGACAAGCCGCGGATCTCCTTTACCGATTTGACTACAATGGTAGTCATGGCGGAGATAGGAATCACCGATATTATTACAGAAGATGACCATTTCTCGCAAGTTGGAATGGGGTTTCAAAAAATTCCAACATAAACCTTTTCTTAAAAGGTTTAAAGAAAGGTTATTTATCACAATCTTCTTTCATATCCCCCTTCCTCCGAAATTCGCAGGGGTTGATACAACCAAAAAAATCATATCGTGAAAGCCATCGTAAAAACTTCCGTTTTTTTCCCGCATACATACCTTGCAGGCAAGATTTAATAACCTATAAAACCTAATCAACTATTGGTGATGAGCATGGAAACATTAGAAGCAACGGTCAAATTACCCTGTTCTTTTTTGACTGCGACAAAGCTAAAAGAAGATGAGCTCGATGAGTTCATCAGACGTCCATTAGCAGCAGAACTATATAAAGAAGGTAAATTATCACTTGGCAAAGCGGCAGAAGTCGCGGGTGCACGAAATAAGTGGGAGATGCTGATGATACTGAATGAAAAAGGTATTCCAATAGATTATACTGCAAAGGATGCCGAAAAAGACCTTAAGACATTGAGATTCAAAGCAATCCATAGAGGACCTCATGGCAGTCGGCTTTAGGCTTGGTGAAAAGGAGTACAAAAGGATAATTAGTGTGAGAACTTGAAGTGATTCAGGCATATCAGAAAGATATTAATCTCACTACTAACTATCTTCCCCTCCGCAAATGATGCACACGGACAATTCCAATTTTTAAATGTATAGAAAGTCTATTATTTCTTTGGTAAAGCTTTCTTTTTTATTGTACTGATTCACGAAACCCTTTTCCTATCACATAAACCTCGGCACTTCTTTTACGAGACGCTCCGGGCGAATACGCCTTTGTGTTCCGGAACCTATCCTTCACAGCCTTATAAAATTGGTTATAGTAATCGCCTTGAAATATCTTTGTCACGAAGTTACCCTCAGCTCGTAATAGTGCCGCTGCGATATTCAACGCCGATTTACTCAGTTCTAATGACCGAAACTGGTCGTAATCGCGGTTACCGGATAAGTTCGGTGCTACATCAGAAATCACAACATCCACAGTATCTCGACCTTTCAAAGAATTCGTACCTTTAATCGCTTTTATAGTCGCTTCTGCATCCGTTATATCGCTCTTTATTATTACTACGTGCTCTATCTTTTCTATATGTTGCAAATCTACGCTTATTACCACGCCATTATCACCAACCCACGTTTTTGCTACTTGTGACCAGCCACCGGGAGCGGCGCCCAGGTCTATAACGACATCGCCCGTATTTATTAGCTTGAACCTATCTTCTATCTGCATCAATTTGTATGCGGAACGTGACCTATAACCTTCCTCTTTCGCACGTTTGTAAAATCTGTCTCGGGTCAGTTCTGTTCGTTTTACCATGTCTCCTGCAAGATGTTTAGCTAATCACACAATCTCTCTTTAGATAAGAACGCATGACCAGAGAAACTTTTATTTTTGTATATAAAGTATAACTGCCTTCTATTTAAGACACTGATTTATTTTTATCCATTATTTCGAGAAGGACTTTTCCATCAACGATAATATCGGCAACATAAATACCCACGACTTCATCATGATAATAGACCGTTATAGGCTTTTTACCTCTACGCGAAACCCAAGCGTTTGAAGCTCAATGACAAGCGCATTTTGGTATACCATTTCCAAAAAACCAGAACCAAGTGTGTTATGCACTTTGTATGCTGCTCCAATTATCTTCTCGGTTATCTCACGCCATTTATAAATTTTCATCTGCGTTAATCTGTGTGAATCAGTGTCCTGTAATTTATTTTTTCCCTTTTTATGGTTCATCGAGATTTGCTATACCGTCTCACATTATTTAAGTTGTTCTTCTTTTATAACAAAAAAGGAAAGATAAACATGATAAGCATAGTGATACCGAAAGGCAGTTTAGAGGCGCAAACACTGCTGTTGTTCAAGCAGGCCGACCTGGAGATAAAAGTAACGAGCCGCGAATACAATCCGAGGATAGAAGACCCGCGGATAGAGAAAGTAAAGATATTGAGACCGCAGGAAATACCGGAATATGTCGAGAAAGGCTATTTCGACGTTGGCATAACGGGTAAAGATTGGATAGAAGAACGGGGTGCTGACGTAGTAGAAATAGCAGACCTGAGCTACAGCAAAACTTTGGAGAAGGAAGGCACGGTAAAAATAGTGCTCGCAGTGCAAGCAGATGCAGCGGGAATAAACACGGCAAAAGATATAAAACCGCAGAGTAAGATAAGCACGGAATATCCAAAACTCACAAAGTCGTTCTTCGACAAACTCGGTATTCCTGTGCAGATATTCTTCTCATACGGTGCTACCGAAGCGAAGGACATGATGGACGGCATAGTCGAGCTCACGGAAACTGGTGAGACACTAAGGAAGAACAACTGGCGCATTATAGATACGATAGAAGAATCATCCACGAAGTTAATAGTAAATAAGGATTCCTGGGACGACCTAAAGAAACGGCGCGAGATAGAAGAGATAAAGACGTTGCTTTCCGGCGTTATAGAAGCGCGGGGTAAGGTATTACTCAGCATGAATGTTCCGGAGGCTAAGCTAAAGGAGTTGGTGTCGACACTACCGGCAATGAAGAAACCGACTATCTCTCAGCTTTACGGTGATAGTAACGAGCGGTATTACGCGGTGGAAACGGTAGTAAGCAAACGCGAGGTGAATATATTGATACCTGAGCTGAAGAGCATGGGTGCGGAAGATATTATTGAGATAGATATAGCGAAGATAGTGCGATGAGCTATCTTATTCTTTTTATTTTTGTCGAATAGTCAAAGGACGCCATCAGCATGATATTGGATATTATGGGCGAGATGCCCTTACCAACTTTTGATAAACTGCTTGATTCAACAAGGTCTTGTTGTTTACCCTTCTTTAACATTGTAGTTAACAAAGTCAAACTTATAGGTATTTACACTATAAAGATAAAATAGAATAAAGAGGGAAATAAAAATGGCGGTAATTGGTTCCGGTTCAACTCCAGCATATCGCCCATCAATGATATTCATAGATGGTGGATATCTTAGAGAAGGAATAAAGAAAGTTTTCGGTCATTATAATATAGATTTTGCATTTTTACCTCTCCTCCTTGATTGGTCCACTATGGGTGGGCCTATACAACCAGAATTAATTAGAGTCTATTATTATGATGCTATCGTGGATCACAAAGATACAAAATATGACGAACAGAATAGCTATTTTGAACGTATACAAGAGAACAATGATTATGAAGTTAAACTTGGAAGATTAATAAAAACTAAAGATGGTAGATATCGCCAAAAAGGTGTTGATGTCCTTTTAGCAGTCGATATGATAACTAAAGCATTTTTAAATCATTACGAAATTGCTGTTCTTTTAGGAGGGGACGGTGATTATGTTGATTTGGTAAAATCAATAAAGGATTTTACAGGAAAGCGAATTGTCGGAGCATATTTCCAAGAAAATGTATCGAAAAGATTAGCTGATAGCTTTGATGGCGGTATAATTCTCTCGAAAGATTTTCTAGGACAATGTATACTAACAACAAAATCTGAATAGTGTACAGCCAGAAACAAAATGCCAACGATTAACTTTGTAGGAAGAGAAAAGGAACTGAATGATTTTGATAATTTCTTGACTGCTAAAGAAGAAGGCGTTTTCATTGTTATCGGTGAAATTGGAATAGGGAAAACACTTTTAATGAAAGAACTTTCTAATCGTGTAAAGCCAAAGGAGGATGTCATTATCGGGTTTTATAAATTGCCTGGAGTGGTAGCGACACATACACCATTTGTGGAGGTTTTGGCTGATTTACTATCCAGAATAGAGGAGAGGGATAAATCAGAAGGAACAACTACTTTTAAGCATATCGATGATGCCATAGAAGAGGTATTAAAGAGAAGAAAAAGCGGATTTGTCAAGGCGTTGTTAAAGGATGTGTCAAAGGATTTAAAACTTGATGCGACCTTAAAGTTTTTAGGACTGATATGGAAAGAAACGAAAACAGTCTCGGCTATTGAACTTGCGGAAGAAACAATAGCACAGCATAAACAAGAATTCACAGACTTCTATTTGGATTTGTTAGGTGCTCTGGTGCAAAAGACAAACAAGAAGATTGTTTTGATGATTGACCAATTTGAGCGTGCTACAAAAAGTTCAATAGATCTTTTCTTGAGTGTTGTTAGAGGATTGCCAAAAGGTGTCTATGTGATTGCCTCTTTTAAAATAGGTGCAGAAGCCAGGCATTATGAAGAGATTGAATCCGAGTTGGGATATGAGGGCTGTAAAATCGCAGAACTAAATGGGCTTTCAGAGGATGAAATTGGCGAATGGATTCGCAGAGAAAGGGGTGTGGAATTTTTAAAACCCGAACTAAGGAAAATAAGAAGAGAATCAGGTGGATTCCCTGTTGTTTTAAACGAGTGGATTTCACAATCAGAGGATTTAAATTTGGATGAGTTAAAAGGAGGAAAGAAAAAGAGTTTATTCAATTTTTATGAAAAGAGGCTGGATAAGGTGGAGGATAATACACAAGTATTTGCTCGTAAGCTTTCGGTTCTGCTCCAGCCTTTAACGCTTGAAGGATACACAAGACTTGTAAAAGAAGATGAGTTTACAAAAGAAGAGTGCGACAACCACATTAGAAGATTAATACGAGCACAGATATTTTCTGGAGATAAAGAAAGATGGTTTAAGCATGAATTAATGCAGGAATATGTAAGGGATGAGAACTTGGGGGACGAACTCAGGAAGATTTATCACGAATATGCCGCCATATTTTTTGAAGAGCGTTATAAAATTGCGATAGAAAAAAGGGAAAAAGTGGATTTTGTGATAGGTCTTGGATGTGCATATCATTTTCACCATGCAGGACTACACAAGCAGTCTTATTCTCACAATGTTGCACTTGCTATTTTTTCCTTTGATACCGGTTCGTTAGATACTGCAGAGACATGTTATTTGAGGGCAATAGAAGATGCAAAGGAGCTTGGAGATGAGGAAAGGTCTAAGCATACAGCGTGGAAACATTGCAAGAGTTTGTGAAATATGGGGTAGGCTTGATGATGCGTTAAATATCCAGAAAGAATTCTATGAATACTTCAGAGAAAAAGGGAATAGGAGAAATGAAGCAGTCGCGCTACATCGTATTGGAAATATTAATTTCGTTAAAGGGGAATACGAAAAAGCATTAGAGAACTACACAAAAAGCTTAAAAATCAAAGAAGAGATTGGCGACAAGTCAGATATTGCTGCAACGCTGCATAATATTGGAAATATTAATTTCGTTAAAGGGGAATACGAAAAAGCATTAGAGAACTACACAAAAAGCTTAAAAATCAAAGAAGAGATTGGCAACAAGTCAGGTATTGCTGTAACGCTGCATCAGATTGGAATGATTCATCAAGTTAAAGGGGAATACGAAAAAGCATTAGAGAACTACACAAAAAGCTTAAAAATCGAAGAAGAGTTTGGCGACGAGTCTGGTATTGCTGCAGCGCTGCATCAGATTGGAATGATTCATCAAGATAAAGGGGAATACGAAAAAGCATTGAAGAACTACACAAAAAGCTTAAAAATCAAAGAAGAGATTGGCGACAAGTCAGGTATTGCTGCAACGCTGCATCAGATTGGAATGATTCATTCCGTTAAAGGGGAATATGAAAAAGCATTAGAGAACTACACAAAAAGCTTAAAAATCGAAGAAGAGATTGGCGAAAAGCGTGGTATAGCTCAAACACTTCATGAGATTGGTGTGATTCATCAAGATAAAGGGGAATACGAAAAAGCATTAGAGAACTACACAAAAAGCTTAAAAATCGAAGAAGAGATTGGCGACAAGTCAGGTATTGCTTCAACATTAGGACAGATAGGACAAATAAAGCATAGGCAAGAGAAATATCACGAAGCCATATCGGCATTGGCCAATGCTGCGTTAATTTTCAAAGTGCTTGAGTCTCCTTACCTTGAACTAACAATAAAGAATTTAGCAGTAATAAAAGAGGAAATTGGTGAAGATAAGTTCCATGAGATACTTCAAGAGTTGGATAAGTGACGCTCCTTTCTTTTTCGAGTGAATGATTGAGTTTTCATGTGGAGACATGATAAGCTCTCTGTGCTGCACTTGCCATAAAATAAAACTTTATTGACAAAATAACATTGTCAAGTCAATCCCAATTTCTCTTCCCAATAATCTGCAACCTTATCCACCTTCGCTGCTGCTATCCCGGTATATTTCTCGGCATCAAAGGCCTTAGCTTTCTGCTCCTCCGTGAACCGCTTCATATACGACAGAACCTCTTCATCGCTTTCGGCCTCGATTAGTTCCTTCAACGATTTCTGCTCGTTATAAGCCTGAAGAGTCTTCTTCCGTACGTATTCATGCGCATCGGGATGCCCGTAATAAGACAGGAGTATGTATAACGGCTCCGCGATGATAGTATCCTCAGAAATGGCAAAATTCGCACGCATCTTCGCTCGATCCACGACTAACCGCTCGGAAATACGTTTCAGCCGTGTCACGCAGTAGTCAAAAACCACGAGCAACTCCGAGATGTATCTCTGTGACGCGGAATTCGTCAGGTCGCGTTGATGTTCCGACACCTGGTCAAGGTGCATAGTGACAACTTGAGGCATGAATTTCTTCCACAGGCTCTTAACACCCTCGAAACCAATGGGGTTCCTTTTGTGCGGCATCGTGGACGAGCCTACTTGTCCTTCCGTTACTCGCTCCATCACTTCGCTTATCTCAGTCCGTTGAAGATGCCGCATATCGTCACAGAAATTGGCTAACACCGAGAAACTGCATATTACCGAATGAATAAAATCGGACATGGGTTCCGGTGGTACTATCTGCGTGGATATTGCCGCGGGTTGCAGACCAAGCATAGCCAAAACCTCACGTTCAAACTCCTCCGGGTCGTCAAAAACCAACGCCGTTGCGTTATACGCACCCACAGCACCCGAAAACTGACCACGAAGGTTATCGCTTGTGTCCCGTAGTTTTAATATCTGCGAACCCCATCGGTTCACGTACTGTGCAACTGCGAATCCGAATGTGATGGGTTCTGCATGTTGACCATGAGTGCGACCTATTTGTAACGTGTCTTTTTCTCGGCGTGCCAGGTCTATCCAGGCTCGTTCCAACGCGATCATATCTGGTATAATAACCTTGTTCACGGCGTCTTTGTACCTGAGCGCATTTGCTGTGTCCACCACGTCATACGAAGTAGCACAGAGATGCACGAATGGTTTCGCTTCTTCGCTTACTTTACTCTTTATTACATTTACTAACGCTCTGATGTCGTGTTTCGTGCGCTGCTCCTCGTCATAGACCGCTTCTGCATTCACTTGTGATGCTGCTTCTAATATCTCGTCACATAAGTAGTTACTTAAGATGCCTTTGTTCGCGAAGCCACGGGCTATTGCAGCCTCTACTTTGGCCTTATACTGCACAAACGCTTCTTCTGATAAGAACTCGCTTAGTGTAGTCACGGCATAGCGGTAGTCCGTAGGGGAAAATGCAGAGAATTCTACCTTTTCTTTCATCGCTCTTTTCCTTGGCACTGTAACTAAAACTAAGAATACTGTGATATTTAAAATACTTTCTAAAAACCTTCTTCAACTATCTTAATCTCCTCCGGTGTTAATTCATAGAGTTGATACACCATTTGGTCTATCGCCTTATCGGTTTCATCGTTTTTTTGCTGTAGTTCAGTTAACTCTTCTTTGTAATCATTGAAGTAGTCTTCCCACTCATCCTGCTCTTTCAAAGACATTTTTTTCTTAGACAGCCGATAAACTTCTTTCTGAAAAACATCAAAAGAGAACATCCAGAAAGAATCTAACTTCTTAGAATATTTTTCGATACCAAAGTAAGAAGAAATACGTCTAAGGAACTTGTTCTTCTTTTCATTGCACTCTTTGTTCAATTTAAGCATTGAATCTGCTTTTGAAGCTAAAATAGCTTGCGTGTTACTATCGGCTTGTATGATTGGTAATTTTTTTAATTCAGCTAATGTAGTCTGTCGGAAATCATCTTTCAAAGCGATTGTTGAAGATTGAGTATAAAGATACGAGATCAACGAACTATTTAATAGTGCCAAAATGAACTTTGGGTTGAATAAAGAATCCTTTATGATAAATGGATTCAAATCCTTTTTTGTGACGAGATCGTCTTCTTCATAACAGGACATTAGTCTATTCTGTCTACTAATTATTCTTCGAATGAATATTTTTGGTTGTTTTTTGTAGAATTTGACTAAATTCTGGTGTTTCGACACATCGGCATACAAAATCACATTTTTTATTAAGTTATACCGGTATCCTTGCCCTTTGTGCAGAAACGGAAGTGTTTGTGCCTCTTTTTTGCTATACAATTTGAATCTGCTAGCAGAGAGTCCCTGAGCAGATATTGATATATCACCAAGTTCAGTTATCGGTTTTTTGTGTATCCTGGAATGAATTGACTGGACCCCTTTTGAGATGATAATTTTGTAATCTGGCGGATTAATGTCTTCTAATCTTATTTGGTTGAATTCAAGTTTATCTATTTTGGTTATTCTAAACTTCTTGTCAAACTGGTAACCTTTTATTATCTGTTTTTTCTTGGTAGATAAAGCGTAAATACCCGTATCGACATACGCATCTTCGAACACATCAAAAGGAAGATTAATTAGGTATTCAATGCCATAGTGATCAAGTAAAAATTTTCTAAATTTTATGTAATTTTCGCCGGTGTGCCAAGTTACCGAGGAAATAAAAGACAAGTATCCGGTATCTTTTAGTAATTTAAGTGAGTTTAGGATGAAGACAATTGATGAATCGTATTTTCTTTCAAGACAATTGAATTTCTTTAGATATTCGCTTTTTTCCTGATTAGACATTGTTTCCGTAGGTATGTATGGCGGATTTCCAATTATGATTTCAAATCCACCTGTATTCAATAGTTCAGGGAAATTTTCTCCCCAACTAAATGCTTTATTTCCTGCAACTTCTGGGTCCTCTATAAGACTATTTCCGCATTTAATGTTCTTCGATAAGTCCAGCAGTTTTTTCTTTTCCCTGGCTATCTTGAGATAAAGGCTTAGTTTCGTTATTTCAACAGATTCCTCGTTTATGTCAACACCATAGATATTGTCCTCTATTATTTTACGGGCTTCGTCTTCGTCATAGTATTTATTGAATGAAAGGTATCTTTCTTCTTGCCCTCTTTTACCCAAAACTCTTTTCTCGTACTTACCCTGCACTGCTTTTGCTTCGATTAATGCTTTATGGATTTCCAATAGCACGTCAACAGCCTTGATAAGGAAGGCACCGCTTCCACAGGCAGGATCAAGTATCTTAAGGTTTTTCAATTTCTTCTCTAACACCTCAAAATTATCTTTGTGTTCGTTAATTAATTCTTCTACTGTCGTTGCCACGTTATTTTTTGATAAGTACGGTATGATAGTGTTACGGCAGATGTAGTCGGTTATATACTCAGGAGTGTAGTAGATTCCCTCCTTCTTCCGTTTCGCGGTTTCCCCTTCCTGTAACATTTCTATATCTGTTATTGACTGCTCGAATATGTGACCAAGAATATTGATATTTACCTCAGTCGTAAAGTCAAAGGACGCCATCAGCAGGATATTGGATATTATGGGTGAGATACCCTTACCAACTCTTGATAAAATGTTTAATTCAATACTGTCCTGTTGTTTACTCTTCTTTAACGCTGATTGCTGATAAACGTCTTTGAAATAGCTTTCTTCCCTCATATCATAGAAGAAAAATGTTCTTGGTATCTCCTCTTTGAATAGTTCACCATTGAAACCAAATAGTTCCACTGGCGTTTTAGCCCCCGTATCAAGCTGACGATAGAGTCCTATGATAGCTTCGTAAACCATATTCGACTGTTCATTTATTATGAGTCTATTTTTGAGGACTTCTAATATCATCTCTTCCGGAAGTCTTCTTGGTAACTTCCCCGTATCTTCTGCGAAAAGAACGAACATTAATCGGTTAAGAAAAATCTGTGCATAATGAATCGCCTGTTCCTGTGTAGCACCACGGTCACTGAATTCTTTTAATAGCATGAGGCGAGTTTCATGAAAGAGCTTATAAAATTCTTTTGTGAATGCTCTTTCCTCAATTATAGATTCTTTATAGAGTACCTCGGCAAACTTATCTACAACGAGATTCTTCTTGGAGAATATTGCTATGAATTCCTTGAGTTTTGTGGGCTCGGATTTTATTGAAGTGATGTCGAATCTGTGAACCTTGGAATATCCTTTGTTTTTGTCTATCAGCACGAACTCCCTGAAATTGCTTGTCACTCCGTAGTCAAGGTTGTGCTTGCCCATGTAATCCCAAGTCTGTTTTATCGGAGTCTCCTGCTCTTTCTTCACTCTATGTTGTGTGGAAAATAGATCCTGATCGCTTCCCTTCAACTCAAAACAAACAACTTTGTGTTCTTCCTCATTTGTGAATAAAAACTCAACTCCACCCTTTTCAAACGATTCTTCAATCTCCCTTTCGGGATAACCAAGAATGTCCCTTAGAACAACATTGGCGAATTTTATATAATTATGGCGCTCGGCCGTCAGTTTACCGGCATCAAGGTTCATTAACCACAACTTGGCTGCGTTCTTCTGCTTATTAGAAACTTTAACTTTACGCGAAAGCCTCTCAACAGTACGTACATTGAACAAGTCGGCAGGCATAATAATAAACAAAAACCTATCAGATAAAAAACATCTAACTGAGTTGCTTTTATATCTTTCTCGAGAACCAAACGGCATCAATAAATGCCTGTAACACCCGTCTTAGCAGCATCCTGCTTGAATACGCGGGATTACCTGGTTTGGACTGGTACTCCTCCCTTATTTTCCATGCTACCCACAATCCCACTATTTTTGAGCTGCACTTTTACATTTTGGGTATGGAAAACCTCCAATTGTGCGTGGGTGTTAGAATGACAAAGTTGTCTGGTGATTGTGGGACCGCTTCGAGAACACGATAACCTTTTATACTCCTGACTCTTAACGGTATAAACTATGGTAGAAGAGCTAGGTAGTGTAATACAAAAAGGGTTCGACACGTGGAAGGCGAATCTGAATATTTGCCTGCCTTTTGTGTTCAGTGCAGTACTAACGTCCGCAGTGGCAATTGTACTCATCGGCGGTGCCGTACTGGTAGCAATTCCTTCGCTTCCTTCTTTGCTACCGTACTTAAGCAAACCAGAAGGAATCACACCTGAACTTATTCTATCGCTTACGCAGCAATTCGCTCAACATATCGGCATAATTATAGCGGCAGTCATAATCACAGCAATTTTGGTGATGCTGATAAGCGCGTACTTCACCGCCGGTGCAATCGGCATGGCGAAAGTGGCGACACAAACAGGCACAACCGATATGTCCGACATGAAAGACTACGGTAGAAGGAAATTCATTAGTTTGCTCTTTGCCGACCTCATCGTGGGTTTAATTTCACTTGTAGGCCTAGTATTCCTAATCCCTGGCATATTGTATGCACTTCCACTTTTGGCAACAATTTCTGAACCGACACCCGAAGCATTCCTGCCGGCATTTGCGACATTTATGATAGGTTTAGTGATAATGAGCATCTATATGATAATAATAAGCATTTTATTTGCTCTACCACGCTATTCAGTTGTTATAGACGACCTTGGAGCAGTTGGCGGCGTTAAAAAAGGCTTTAACCTTTTCAGGAACCATAAAGTAGACGTTTTTTTGCTTTGGCTTGTCGCGCTTGTAATAGGCATAGCTGTTAGCGTTATTTTGGGTTTTATACCATATGTGGGGCAGTTTTTACACATAGCTATATCTATTATCGTTATTCAACCTTTAATCTTTATATGGTGGAGTAGATTCTACATGAGTCTAACAACGCCCGAAACTGATGAATTAACTATCTAACGGTCCACTAACCTACTACCGTTTTTGTTCTTGTGGTATAAAGTACAAGTTCTAACTATTTAGGACGCAGATTTACGCGGATTTACGCAGAAAATCAAATGCCTTACGTTTAACTTCCGGGTTAGTGCCAAAATTAAGTTCTATCACCATTGCAATCTCATAAACCTTTTCCAGAAAACCATAACCCTGTTTATTATAAACTCGATAGAATAGTCTAATAATCGCCTCCGTCAATTCCGTATATCTAAAATCCGGCTTATCTGCGTGCATCGGCGTCCAATTATCAATTTTAATCCTTTCTTGCACCCTAAAAGGGGCCGAGAGAATATCCAATACGGAAAGCGGGTTTAATCTATAATCCTGACTTGAAATAATCCTTAAGCAGACCCACCACGACCCTGTTCAACAGAAGTAGCCCTATCAAGTTGGGGATTGCCATCAAAGCGTTAGTAATATCAGAGAACAGCCAGATGTCCACGAGGTATGTAGCCGCCATTGGAAAGTCCACCACACTGGTACCTATGACGATAGCCACTAAGAAGACCGAATAATATACTCTGAGGAAGACACGGTAGAATCCGACATCCCCTGACATTTTTTTGACAAAATAGGCGAGACACTGTTTGCCATAGAACGACCAAGTCAGTATGGTGGTAAAGGCAAACAGCACCATGCCTAATGTTATTATCAGATCACCGGCATATCCGATTTGTGAGTTGAAAGCACAGATGCTCAATGAGGTACTGGTCTTGCCCGTCTCCCATGCACCGGTGGATACAATCACAAGGCCGGTCAGGGAACAGACCACAATGGTATCAATAAATGGCCCCAACATGGCAATCAAGCCCTGTCTGACACTGTGCTTTGTCTTGGCAGTGGCATGAGCTATCGGAGCGCTGCCCAAGCCTGCCTCATTTGAAAACACGCCTCTTGCAATTCCGAATCGTACCGCATATGCCACTGTAGCGCCAGCAAATCCGCCGACTGCTGCCTGGCCTGACAAAGCGCTCTCTATTATAAGCAAAAAAGCGCCCGGGATATTCTCGTAGTTCAATATCAAAACAATCACAGCGGCAAAAATATAAAGAGCAGCCATGAACGGCACCAGATTCCCGGCTACATACCCTAATCTTTTGATCCCGCCAATAACGACAAGACCTACCGCAAATGCCAATACCAAGCCCGTGACAATACCTGGTATATTGAACGTATCCTTCAATGCAAGCGATACAGAGTTAGCCTGGGCCATATTGCCGATGCCAAAGGACGAAAAGATACCAAAGATGGCGAACGCCATACCCAATACTAGTCCCAATTGCGGGTTCTTCAGGCCTCGTTCAAGATAATAGAATGGTCCGCCGATCATGGTACCATCAGGCAGTTCTTGCCTGAAATGGAGTGCAAGAGTACATTCAACGAATTTAGTTGCCATTCCCACTATGGCGGTTAACCACATCCAGAAAAGCGCACCTGGACCGCCAAGTGAGATTGCCGTGGCAACACCTGCGATATTGCCTGTGCCTATGGTACCCGAGAGTGTAGTCATCAAAGCACGAAATGGCGATATGTCACCCCTGCCTTCTTCTTTTGGTTTGAGTATGAGACGAAAGGCATACGCCAGTTTGCGTGCCTGAACGCCCTTCAACTTGAAAGTGAGGTATATACCGGTCCCTATAAGCAGGGCCATCATAAAAGGGCCCCAGACTATATCGTCAACTGTTGTGAGTATCTGGTGTATGAATATCACTGGTATCGCCGTCAATAAATTTAATTGTCCTGCATAATAAATTCTTTCTTACTTGACAATGCGAGTATTATAGGTTACAATAGCCCAAACACTTTGGGGAACTCCAAATAATTAGTTTGCCCAAAGGCATGCCCATAATAACTCAATAGTGTCCGATTACTTCAGCACCTCTCCCCACACCTTTGTATTCACCACATCCTTAGCCTCGAGCCAGCCACGCCGTGCAGTTGCCACACCATATCTTATCACATCCCGCATCTGCATCGCATTATGCGAATCCGTAGAAATCGCAACTGAAACACCATAATCCTTTGCCATACGACAATGCACATCCTTCAAATCCAGCCGATTAGGAAACGAATTAAGTTCCAGGATAGTACCCGTAGCCTTTGCTGTCTCCATAAGCTGCGCCATATCCACATCATACGGCTCTCTTTTTCCAAGAATACGACCCGTGGGATGCGCGATTATATCCACATGCGGGTTCTCCATAGCAGTTATAATTCGTTTTGTCATCGTGTCTCGGTCTTGTGAGAATTTTGAATGCACCGCACCCACAACCAAATCCAAATCCTTCAATATCTCATCTTTATAGTCCATAGAGAAATCCGACTTTATATCTACCTCAGCCGCGGACAAAACCCTGAATCCTGTGCCTTCAGCCTCAAATCGCGTGTTCACAATCTCGATCTCTATCTGTCGCTCTGCTATCTTATCCTCAGTCATCCCACCCGCAATGCCGACCGCGGGCGAATGGTCCGCTACTGCGATATACTCATAACCCAATGCGATAGCCGCCTCCGCCATCTCCGCTATACTGTTCTTACCGTCACTCCAGCGGGTATGCACGTGCAAATCGCCTTTCAAATCGCTAATCTCAATCAGTTCCGGTATTTTACCGTCCTTAGCGGCTTCTACCTCGCCACGGTCCTCTCTCAACTCCGGTGGGATATATGTGAGCCCCACGCTCTTGAACACTTCCAGCTCTTCTTTACCACCTATCCGCTCATCGCCTTTGTAGATACCGTATTCGTTTATCTTTAACCCGTTCTTCATGCCTAATTCGCGTATTCGTATGTTGTGATGCTTGGAACCCGTGAAATAATGAGCCGCTGCGCCAAACGACTCGGCACCGACCACACGTAAATCCACGTCCATACCACGTATCACAATACTTGACTTCGTATCGCCTTTCGCCACTATATCTTCCACACCGTCAAGGCTTGTGAACGTATCCATCACTTCTTTCGGGCTATTCGAGACTACCAAAATGTCTATATCGCCCACAGTCTCACGCATCCTGCGTAAACTACCCGCAATTGTTATATCGTCAACTGTTGTGAGTATCTGGTGTATGAATATCACTGGTATCGCCGTCAATAAATTTAATTGTCCTGCATAATAAATTCTTTCTTACTTGACAATGCGAGTATTATAGGTTACAATAGCCCAAACACTTTGGGGAACTCCAAATAATTAGTTTGCCCAAAGGCATGCCCATAATAACTCAATAGTGTCCGATTACTTCAGCACCTCTCCCCACACCTTTGTATTCACCACATCCTTAGCCTCGAGCCAGCCACGCCGTGCAGTTGCCACACCATATCTTATCACATCCCGCATCTGCATCGCATTATGCGAATCCGTAGAAATCGCAACTGAAACACCATAATCCTTTGCCATACGACAATGCACATCCTTCAAATCCAGCCGATTAGGAAACGAATTAAGTTCCAGGATAGTACCCGTAGCCTTTGCTGTCTCCATAAGCTGCGCCATATCCACATCATACGGCTCTCTTTTTCCAAGAATACGACCCGTGGGATGCGCGATTATATCCACATGCGGGTTCTCCATAGCAGTTATAATTCGTTTTGTCATCGTGTCTCGGTCTTGTGAGAATTTTGAATGCACCGCACCCACAACCAAATCCAAATCCTTCAATATCTCATCTTTATAGTCCATAGAGAAATCCGACTTTATATCTACCTCAGCCGCGGACAAAACCCTGAATCCTGTGCCTTCAGCCTCAAATCGCGTGTTCACAATCTCGATCTCTATCTGTCGCTCTGCTATCTTATCCTCAGTCATCCCACCCGCAATGCCGACCGCGGGCGAATGGTCCGCTACTGCGATATACTCATAACCCAATGCGATAGCCGCCTCCGCCATCTCCGCTATACTGTTCTTACCGTCACTCCAGCGGGTATGCACGTGCAAATCGCCTTTCAAATCGCTAATCTCAATCAGTTCCGGTATTTTACCGTCCTTAGCGGCTTCTACCTCGCCACGGTCCTCTCTCAACTCCGGTGGGATATATGTGAGCCCCACGCTCTTGAACACTTCCAGCTCTTCTTTACCACCTATCCGCTCATCGCCTTTGTAGATACCGTATTCGTTTATCTTTAACCCGTTCTTCATGCCTAATTCGCGTATTCGTATGTTGTGATGCTTGGAACCCGTGAAATAATGAGCCGCTGCGCCAAACGACTCGGCACCGACCACACGTAAATCCACGTCCATACCACGTATCACAATACTTGACTTCGTATCGCCTTTCGCCACTATATCTTCCACACCGTCAAGGCTTGTGAACGTATCCATCACTTCTTTCGGGCTATTCGAGACTACCAAAATGTCTATATCGCCCACAGTCTCACGCATCCTGCGTAAACTACCCGCAATTGTTATATCTTCCACTACGTCCAGCTTCTTCAAGTCGTTCACTATTGACTCGGCATATGGTAGCGCTTTGGAAAGTAATACACGACCTTGATACCGCTTGTATTGCTCTATACCTTTCAATATATTCTCTTCTACTTTGGTACCTAATCCCGGAAGATCTTCCAACTGATGCGACTTTGCGGCTTCCTCTAAATCAGATATACTATCTATTCCAAGCTCGGCATGCAACTTTGCTAATGTTTTCGGGCCGACACGTGGAATGGCTAATAGTTCAAGTAAACTCGGTGGCACTTCCTGTTTCAGTTCTATATGGCTCTTGCAGTCCCCGGTTTCTACTATTTCCACTATCTTCTTTGCGATTGCGTCTCCGACACCCGGTATCTTCTTTAATTCCTTGACGCCGCCTCGTTCCGCAATTACCTTCAAGTCCTGCGGTAAGGATTCAATAGTCGCAACTGCACGCCGGTACGCTCTTATTTTGAACGTATTCGCGCCTTTCACCTCTAATATATCGGCAATCTCTGCAAAAATCCGTGCTATGTCGAGGTTTATCATTTTTGGATATCCTATCTATTCCATTTATAAAAATGCAATTTTCTAGACCACAGAATTAGGAACTCGAGATAATGCCTTTTCTAACTGCCCTGCTCATTCGTGACATAACACCCGCAAATCTCCCTAACCTTCTCTTCACCTTCTCGTGGTCCTCGCATGATTAACAAATCGCCCGCTTTCAGCACGGCATTGCCTGCGGGATTGTACACCCACTTGCCATCCAATCGCCGAATCGCAAGTATAAACATCCCGGTTCGTGTTTCTATTCTCAATTCTTTCAGCGTCTTATCAAATATGGCTGTGTTCTTCGCTTCCATCTTTAAAATTACCTCATCTGATTCTTTTATAGACGCTAAAAAAACCGGATGTAGCCGAATATCACGAATCACCACATCGGCTACCTCATACGCGGCATCGGATATTATCTCGGATGATGTAGCCACGTGCAGCAAACCCCTGAGTTCGTCAAAAGTAGTCTTCTTCGTTATGCCTCGCGCCGCTTTTATCACCAATATCTCCAGTTCATCCCTCATCCGGTCCATAGACTCTTCCATGTCCTTCACTTCCTCCGCTATCTCTTTGTTCTCGAACATGACTGCGGAATACGCAAGACCCACCATCAGCTCTGACATGTTTTTCATATCTGCTATGAGGTCCGCAATCTCTTCTCTTACCATTTTGCTTTTAATATCTGGCTCTCCTGCATCTTCCGCCTCCTCTTCCTTTTCCTTATACTCCTGGCCTGTTGCCATCTTACAGAACGCAGGTATACCCTCAGTTGGCCCGGAAATAATCGCTAGATCTCCTTCGCACAACTTCTCATCACCATCCGGTAAATATATCCACTTTGACTCCTTTTTTATTGCTAATACGCTCATGCCCGTTTCTGTCTCAAGCTTCAAACCTTTCAAAGTCTTATCTTTCAATACCGAAGCGGGCGTTATCTTTACGTTTACTACCGCCTCTTCAAAATCACTACGATCGAGATAACGTGTTATATCC
This sequence comes from Candidatus Methanophagaceae archaeon, assembly GCA_013374505.1. Lineage (GTDB taxonomy): Archaea > Halobacteriota > Syntropharchaeia > Alkanophagales > Methanospirareceae > QENJ01. The sequence goes on along the minus strand of QENJ01000001.1, from coordinate 12,948 downwards.
ACAGATTCCGCTACTTTTGCTAGATCGCCCGCGGCATTGGATATCTTCTCCGCTGCCGATGCTATCTGCAATATTCCTGAGAATTCAATCGCATCTTCCAGGTTCCTCGCACCTAACATTATCGCTATTCGCATCTTATATAATAACGAGTGCATCCTCTCCTCTAACTTAAACACCTCTTTTGCTATCTCCGGGTTGCTGTACAGAACCGCGGAATACGCGAGGTCTAACATCGAGTCCGATAGGTCCTTCATCTCCACGAGTACGTCCTTTACGTTAAAAGTACCTAGTTCTAACATATTCTCTCCTCTAACCATTCTTTCGCACGTTTTAGTGCATCAAGGTCCGTAGATAACAGTTTTATACGCGATTTGTAGCCTTTTTCATCGCCCTTACCGTTTAAGTACGGGTAAGAGCCTATATTTACGTCTGTAAACATCTTTACCGCTTCGTTCAGTGCATCCAAGATCTCATCTTCCGGTTTATCGGTCATTATCCATTTTTCTGCTCTTATCGCATTTTCAACGCGGAAAAACGAAGCAATAGCTTCAAACATAGCCTTCATCTCTTTAGGCACACCCGGCAAAACAATTACGTTGTCAACTCTGAAGCCGGGCGCAGCGCCTATCGGATTCGCTATAACCTCTGAACCTATAGGGAAGTCCGCCATTCTTAATAGTGAATCATTCAGCCCATAAATATCTGTTAACACACTCGCCGCTGTTTCGTTCCTTTCTAAGCTCTTACCCACTCCTTTTGCCACGCCGTCTCTCGTTATATCGTCATGCGTTGGTCCTAACCCGCCCATGACAAACACGAACTCAGAATTGCAACTTTTTAACGCGGCGCTTATCGCTTCCACGTCATCTCCTACCACCATTATCTTTTCTACGAGTACTCCCTGTGTTGAAAGCTTCTTTGCAAGCCACGCGGAATTGGTATCTACAACATCTCCGCTTAATAGCTCGTTTCCAACGCTTAATATCGTAGCGGTTTTGCCTTTTGCGCTTGTTCTATTGCCCATGCTATCTATACATTAGCTTCTGATGCTATTAATTTCTTCCTTTCTATTCTTATGTTTATTCCTTTTCTAAACATTCTATTCCCGCGACTTCGGGATTAGCTCTTCCTTGAGCGGTTACTCCAGTTTAATGACTGGTATCCAATCATAATATACCTTTCCATTTGCGTCTATAATTTTATCGCATCTGATTATTCCATCCTCTGCTTTTAATTCGTGTGTAGGATGTATTTGCCAGGAATTTTTGTAACCACCGAAACAAGGCAGCGGAGCATCTTCATCATGTACCAAAAAATGTTTAGTATCCTGTGGCTTCCAGATACCAGAAATCCAGAGACTGTCCTCATCTATGTGATGACATGTGGCGTCACCCCAAAGAAAATCCGGCTGCCATGTGTAGTCAGGATAAATCCAGCCAGTGATAGGTACCCAGAGATATTCCAATTTTGAAGACTCAGGGGGCGCAGCACAAAATCCGCCCACTGTTTGAGAAACAGAAACCCCCAATGCTTCAATCAAGTAGAGAACATCAGCATAATTGTATTGCGTTTCATGAGCATGAGGGTCAATTTCAAAGCCTAAATCTTCTTTTAGGTAACGCAGGAAATTCTTACCTTTTGTGGATGGAGTACCCTTGTCATACATAACCGTGGCAAGCAGGAAGTTCCAGTCCGATTGGTAATTATATTTTACGCCCTCGGCGGCTTTGCACTAAAAATCACTTTTGCACCTAAAGTCAAGAAGTTGCACCTAAAGTTTTAATAGCATTTTTTTTTTTGCAATCCCATGACAAAAAATGATTAATCTAATTGAAGATAAATCTTGAACAGAAATAAATTCAAAGGCATCCGTAGGCGGGAGGGCGCGCGATGGGATGAGCGCAAAACGATGTGAGTAGAGATAAAGGCATAAGGTATAAACCTTCTTGGATTCATGCAGATATAAAACACCGTTTAACCGTGCAGGCATTGCGAAGTAGGTCATGCAAGTTTGTTTACATGTAATACTGCAGCAAATTTGGATACTGTTGGATATGCAGTCATTCCTAGATAAAAGGCGAGTAGAGGTGATTGGGGATTTATTACATATACAAATATACCTCCAATAAGTGCATGAACAATGCAAAGGGCTAAACGTTTAATTTCAAAAGTTTTCCAAATATCTTCCCAAATCTGCACGGTTTCATTAGACGTTTCTATATCCATTTCAGGTTGAACGTTTGTAATTGTCTCAATATACGAAACAAAACTTATGACAAGTCCTCCCAAAAACCCCAAATTAATAATATCTGGCAACATTTTACTCAATTGCCGCAATCAAATACCCTGTTACCCCTGCGATTAAGAGATAAATCAAAAGCTTCAATTGATTGACACGTACGTCTATTGGAGGCACTTCTTCCTCCAATTGATCTAGTATTTTTCAGCTTCTTTAAAATAGCCTATTGCTTCTCTCCAGTGTTTATATGGTTTAGCGTTACGTCCATGAAAAATGTTCTCCTTAATTTTCCTCTCCAATTTAGAGATATGTTCTCTATTTCTTACATTCAAATATGATCTACTACGCTTGATAGAAGCATATTTACCTTCTACATATTCTTGCATGCTTTCAACAGCAGCACGACGAATATGTTCGGAAGCACTATTCAACTCATTAAAAGCCTTAGATTCATCGTCAGTATCAATTGCGCGTTTAACGTGAGTGAGTGCATCTCTAAATTCTGCCATTCCAGTGTATTCAAATTCAGATCCTTGTACTTCGGCGTATGTTACAACCTGCGTAGCATACTGGTAATTATCTCCCAAAGTTTCCTTTAACTTTTTATACAGTTTTGGAGAAAGCGCTTCATCACTATTATCACCACTCATGCGTGTTCTTATACCCCCCTCCTCGCGTGTTTTACTTTTCTATTAGAGTGGTTATCAAGTCGTGGTTCCACTTTCGCGCTTCAAGTGATACAAATTTATATAAACTGTTTCTTGACTTTCCGCGCTTTATAATCTTTAGTGGCAATGGTCTTTTTGCTTTGATCTTGAGTCGAACCTCTACCTGACCAATGTCTTTTTCATATAATAATGCATGATGTGTCCACCCTGTTTTTTCCGATACTACATCTAGGAAGTCTTCTACCGGAACAATAACAGACTTGTTTGCTTTTCCGCCTATCTCAATTCTATCACTATGCCCTTTTGCATTAGATTCATCTGGATTCGCTACCATATCTTTTCCCTCAATATACTAAAGCTACTATGCCTATTTAGCACTAATATATTTATCACTGGGTATAAAAAGCTTTCGATTGCTATAAAAAGCTTTCCTATTCTTTAGCTATGTAATAAGGAGCAATCACGTAATAACGATGATATGAGTTGAAATGAAAAGCGATGAGGGCGAAAAGCAGAGGGATATGAGTGTGCCGAGCAATTTAGCACTTTAAAAACATTCTATATTAAAGACCTCTTTGGCTTAAAATGCTCCCAATTAAGGATATATTGCTTGAACTCCACGAGGACAGCTTTTAACTGCCGTATTTTATTCTTCACGCGGCGTGGACTGTCATTAAAGAAGTTTAAAGTGAGCTGTATCCTATTCAACACTTTTTCGAGTTTAAATTTCTTCCGCAGAAATATCAGCGGTACGATGCCGTATTTGAGTGAACCATCTGTATAATGTCTGTAAGCACAAAATCCACGGTCTAACAGGGAATAATCACCTTTTCTCAATTTTCTACGCCTTATTAGTTCAGTTACGATTTTATCAAAGATTTTTAAGTCACGGGGACCACTTGGGAAGACAAGAAACGCTAAAGGCTTTAACGAGGGGTATTCCATGGCAAAAGCGAGCTTCATGCAGATATAATAGCCTTTAAACTTAGAATACGCCCATTTGTAGCCCTCCATTTTTAAAATCTCCTTCTTGTACTTCTTTCTGAACCAATTGATATTCACCGTCAAATTGATCGTATCTCCAATTATCATCATTCTTCCGCTCTTTTGCTTCCCGCAAACGGCGTTTGCGATTCTCATCACCATATCCACAAACTGTTCAACCGTAAACCTGCTCAGAAGCCTGTAAACATCTCGGCTCTTTGGTAATTCGCGTTGAACATATCTCCTTGATAAAACAGTCAAATAAAGAATAACCCTCAAGATCCAGGTGTATGTGCTGGAACAGATGTTTAACGTTTAGAATCCCATAACAACGCCGCTTAATCACCTTAATCTTGTCATTAAAGCCCTCCGTTTGCAGGTTACTAACGTAGTTTGTAATCCCCTCTATCCACGTATCCAATGTCGATAAAAAGCTATTAAGCAAGTCAATCCACACTTATGGCTCGCTTCTTCTAACGATCAATCTTACGCTACGCTTCTCTTTTAGAATAATCTCCATCAAAAATAGCAGTTAACACATTACAGAGTTTGTCTGCTAATTCCAATATAGGGGTATGCTTAAATAACCATTTGCTGATTAACAGATTATAAATGCTTGTTTTAGTTATCTTTAAATACCACGCAAGATACCAGAGAGCCAACATCTCCTGCATCAGGGACATTATGCACGCCTGTAAACTCTCTTAACGATGCTTTATCCTTCAATTCACTTATCACGAAGGCTATGCACTCCTTGAAGCACATGACTGGTATCGCAACCTTCAACACCGCTATTGTCCTATTTAGCGTCTTTATTCCAAATTCAGAGACTATTTTTCGCACTTTCCGTTGCTCGAATATCGCAAGCACGTTTCGCACAAACCCCCATCTCCGGTCTTGACGTCCAGCATCAGCGGCGTTTTCACTTGAATCACATGAATAAGATATAAGAAGTATCGTTTATAAATCTTTCGGTTTTTTGGCACTTATTTCAGGTTCTACGTGATTACAAGATCTCGTTTTATATGCCGCGTTTGTAGAATGCTGTTTTGATGGGTTGGAGAGTGATAAGATAATGATTTGTGTGTGGTTGATGGAGGGGGTTAATACACCTGCTTGTTGAGATCTGGCGGGATAAGGAACCAGTAAGCACAGAGTCCTTCACGTGCCCATCTCACACCGATATTCTGAGCATCCACTATTCATTTTATAATTATATCGGCACCCAAACTGCACATATCATCAAAAAACGTGGGATACGACACTTTTGCACAATCTGCATCTGCTATAACCGTTTCGCCACGTGTGCAAAGCGCAGCTAGGGTCAACGCCATTGCCAACCTATGATCACCGTGAGAATGCACCTTCGCTGCTTTTAACGCTTTACCCTCTATCAGCAGCCCATCTTCTTTCTCTTCTATTCGTGCATCCAGCTTTCTCAGCTCTTCAGCCACTAACATCAACCTATCGGTCTCTTTATATCTCAGATGTCCAACATCCGTTATTTCCGTGGTGCCGTTGGCAACCGCAGCTAATACCGCGACTGTCGGCACTAAATCCGGATTCGCTCGCATATTCACCTTCACACCTCGTAAACCGTCTCCTTTAACCCCTTTTACCGTTACAAGCCCTTCTTCTTTAGACCAGCTTATATCTGCGCCCATATTGTCCAATAGTTCCACAATTCGGGAATCTCCTTGCGCAGACGGGAACAAATTCCCTACCGTTATCTCCGACTCGGTGAGTGCTGCCGCTGCTAAGAGATAGGACGAGGACGAAAAATCGCCGGGCACCGTAAACTCCCGTAACCCGTAGCTTTTTCCGCATTCAATGTCGAACACATAGTCGTTCCCGTCCGTATCCAGACGTGAAACAGGTATTTCCACTCCGGCTTGCGCCAGCACCTCCAATGTCATTTGCATATAAGGCACAGACGCAAGATTGTTTGCACGGATGTATGACCCTTTCTCGATGAGCGGACATGAGATGAGCAATGCCGATATGAATTGAGAGCTAATGGACGCATCCATAGTTGTTTCACCACCTTTCAACTTGCCTTTTACTACTAGTGGGGGAGTACCATCTCCTTTAGTCGAGAACACTTCCGAGCCAAGGTCGTTCAAAGATTTTAGCAGTGGTGTATTCGGCCTCGTCCTTAACGATGCGTCACCTGTTAGAACTGCCGCACCTTCGCATAACGCAGAAATCGCTGTGAAGAACCTCAGAGTAGTGCCCGAATTCTCGACGTTTATTACATCTTCGGGTGTCTCTGGTTCGCCCTCCACGCCGTCTATCGCTATTTTATTACTTCCCGGTTCATATTCTATAATCGCACCCAGGCATTTAGCAGCGTTAATTGTAGCTTTTGTATCTTCAGAGATAAGCGGATAGAAAATATCGCTCTTAGCACCAAGCGTGGCGATTGCAATGGCTCTATGCGTATAGCTTTTAGAAGGTGGCGCATTTAGTTCGCCTTTTATCTTTGACTGTCGCACTGCTACTTTCATCACTCTTAACTTTACAAAACGTTTAATTAAATGTTTATATCAAAAACACGGCTGAGTTTGAAATATAACCGACTAAAGGCTAGCAGGAGAATTAAACCCATACGTTCACTTCCACCTTTTCCCCCTCTTCCATACCCTCTCTATTCTCCGCTATTATCACAAACCCATCCGATTTCGTCATGCTGGATAAAATACCAGAACCACTTACTCTTATGGGATCCGCATAAAACTCATCTTCTGAACAAACAAGCTTTACACGAACAAAATCGCTCCGGCCGACTGCAGAAGGTATTTTCTTCCTTGTCACCGCGAATAATTTACGGCTATCTTCTTTAACGCCATGTGTAGCATACAAAAACGGTCTTACGAGCATTTCGAATGCTGATATTGTCGCTACGGGATAGCCCGGCAGCACGAAAACGGGCTTGTTGTTTATGATGCCAAAACCTGTAGGCTCGCCCGGTCGAATAGCCACGCCGTGGAACAGAAGCTCACCCAAGTCTCCTACAGCATCTGCGATAAAATCTTTCTTGCCTACTGAACTCCCGCCACTTATTAGTAGCGCATCGCAAAGCGTCAACGAAGTTGTTATCGCGTTCTTTATCTTCTCGTAATCGTCCTTAAATATGCCTATCCTGTACGGATTCGCTATCTTCTTTACCAACGCTTCTAAGACATAACTATTCACATCTGCTATCTTCTTCTCTGTTTCGGCCAAGTTCTTAGGGTCCGAAAGCTCGTCACCCGTGGAAAATATCCCGACTTTCATTCTTTTATACACCTTCACCCGCGTTTTAACGAGTGCAGCAAGCATACCGAGGTCATGAGCTCTCAGCACCTTACCCTCTTGTAACACACGCTCGCCCTTCTTCACATCCTCGCCTTTGAGCGAAACGTTCTTACCGGGTGTGACGGGTTTGTAAATCTCCAATTTAGTCGCGATCTCCTTTGTGTACTCCAGCATAACCACGGCATTACTGCCTTTCGGCATTGACTGCCCGGTTTGTATAGGCAAATAACCGCCCTCACATATTTCCACATCTTTTTCGGATTCGCCTGCTAGTTCTGTTCTCTTCAAAAGCACGGTGTTATTTGGCGTTGCACCAAAAGAGTTTTGCCCTTTAATCGCATAACCATCCATAGCAGCACGGTCAAAAGGCGGGCTGTCTATGGGCGACCGAATATCTTCTGCCAGTATTCTATCAACGGACTCGTCAAAGTGTATTGTCTCTTTTCCTGTCTGTTTTGCGTGTGCTAAAACGGTTTTTAATGCGTTATCCCATGAGATCAGCGTACGGAATAGTTTCATATTTCCTGTTTACGTAACCTTGTATCCAAAAATATTTAACGTTATATCTTTAGATATTGTTATGCTGTACGATATTACTTTAAGGTGAAGAATGGGGAAATTTGAAAAAGAAGGACATAGGATAATATTAGGCGATGTGTTAGACATTTTGACGGGTGAGATTGCTAATCGCTCAATTGACCTTATCTTTGCTGACCCACCGTATAATATCGGTAAAAACTTTATGGACTTACCCGATAAATGGGATTCTGACGAATCATACTTGAAATGGTGTTATAAGTGGTTAGAATTATGTATTAAGAAATTAAAGAGTAACGGGAGCATGTACGTAATGACCGCAACACAACACATGCCTTACTTTGACCTCTTTCTCAGGGATAAAGTTACAATACTGTCCCGGATTGTTTGGTATTACGACAGTTCTGGTGTACAGGCAAAGAACTACTTTGGATCGTTATATGAACCAATACTGCACTGTGTTAAAGATAAGAATAATTATACCTTCAATTCTGAGGATATTTCAGTTGAGGCAAAGACCGGCGCCGTAAGGAAATTAATTGACTATCGAAAATCTATGCCAACGGTATATAACTCTAAGAAAGTCCCTGGCAATGTATGGGAAATTCCAAGAGTAAGATATCGTATGGCAGAATACGAAAATCACCCTACACAGAAACCAACAGCGTTATTAGAAAGAATCATCAAAGCGAGTAGCAACGAAGGAGATATTGTACTTGATCCCTTTTCTGGCACTTTTACGACTTCGTTTGTTGCAAAGCAGCTTAAAAGAAAATCAATCGGCATAGAAATGCAGGAAGAATACGTGAAAATAGGGTTACGAAGACTGCGAATACTGTCTGAATACAATGGACTGCCACTTCAAAAAGAACGGAGGTCATTTGAGCGACCGAGGGATAAAGGACAAATAACATTAAATCTCGTGGAGGACTAAAAATAATGGAACATGAATTTACTAAAAAAAATCAATGAGATTTTGAGAAATGATTTTGGTGTTTTATCAGACAAAGTATTCCTTGAAAGTCCGATTATTCAATATCTTAACATAAAGACAAAATCCGCTAGTAAAGGCTCAAAATCGAGAGGTAGTTTCGCAAACTTATATGTTATATATGTACTGGTTGAAGACTATATCTCAAAAGGCTTTCTCAAAACAGGGGAATATACTGAATATGAAGGCGCTATTTTTACAAACCTTTTCAAAAGACAACGTGAATTACCGTTCGGGCAAAAGCTTCAGAATCACGCTTTAAACCACCGGATGAATCAAGAATTTAAAAAATGTTTCCCCACTTGTGATTATATCCCTATCTTAAGAGACTTAAAAACAAATAGATATTGGTTTAATGAGAATTTAATAAAGATTAAAGTTGATGGGACAGACCACAATTTAGCGAAAGCAATAATACAGATTATTGATGTTTATATCGAAACTAAAAAAGACGCTTTTGAAAATTTTATTCGATTTTGTGAGCGTGCTCAAAAATTAACGGATAAAGAGTCAATTGATTTCATTGGTAGTTTAGTGGAACCAGCGATAGATGCAAGAATATTTGAAATAGTAAGTTATAGCATATTAAAGTATTATTATCACAACCAGAATATTTATTGGGGGTTTGAGATAGACAAAATTCAAGAAGATAATTTAAATCTTTACAAAACGGGTCGCACAAACGCGAATGATGGTGGTATTGATTTTGTAATGAAACCTTTAGGACGGTTTTTTCAGGTAACTGAAACCGTAGATGTAAACAAATATTTTCTGGATATAGATAAAATTGAAAAGTATCCCATAACATTTGTAATAAAATCTTCGGACTTGATTTCAACACTTAAACGGAAAATAGAAGAGCAAGCCGAAGAGCAGTATTCAATCAAAGCTATCGTTTCACGATATATGGGCTGTATTGAAGAAATAATAAATGTTCCTATTCTCATAGAGCGACTTGAGGAAGCGATTGCACAGGAATATTTGGGCGATATTTTGGATGAGATAATTAAACAAAGCAAAGTAGAATTTAGTTATGAAGGGGATTATGATGTGAGCGATTATGAAGACCTCGCTATATCAGAATAAAACCAAAAGTTTATGGACATAGAGACGCTCTGGGAACTATTGTATAAGGAAAGGAACACGGCATCACTGCAGGATTTACCGGAAACATTCTTTGAAGACGTAAGTACGTATATAACTAAGTTAGAAGACGAGAAACGAGAAGCGGATGAAAACCGGAAGGGGTTTGTGGGAGACGAGATAAAGAATGCGCGGACGAAGGTGGAGGATATAATCAAGAGACGCATAGGGAAGATAATAAAACTTGCCAGTTCGGGTATGAGTACACAGCCTAAGGGGATGATGGACGAGGAGAGACTGCTATTTGAAGCGGTAAAAAGTCATGTGGACGAAAGCCGGGAGAGAATATTCGCGTCAATATGGGGCGAGAGTAAAGAGGAAAAGCGGGAACTGATAAAGAGTACAGAAGAAAAAGCAGCACATCCAACCGTTTCCACAGTCGAAAAAGACGCTACGATTGTAGAAAGTGAGGATAAAGAACCGCTGCACATAGTCCGGGTATTGGATGATATACCAACTTTTATGGGTACAGATGGAAGGATTTATAAGGTGAGAAAAGAAGATGTTATTATGCTGCCAAAGACCAATGCAGAGATACTGTGTAAGAGGGGGGTTGCAGTGAGGTTTGAAGGCAAAAAGGAAGGAAGTAACGAAGGAGAAATAGAGAAATGAAGATGCCGAAGAAAGTGCGGATTCTTTGTCCGTTTTGCAAGAAGCATACGATACATGACGTGGATAAAGTGAAAAAGGGTAGAGCCTCGTCTTTGAGCTGGATAGTACGGCAAAAGAAACGCAGGTCTGGTATAGGTAATAGTGGTAAGTTTTCCAAGGTTCCTGGTGGAGATAAACCAACGAAGAAGGTTTTTCTCAAATATAGGTGTACGGAATGTAAAAAAGCGCATCAGAAGTCGGGTTTCCGTGTATCTAAGCTGGAACTCATGGACTAAAAGTGTAAAGGTAATCATAAGAAAGACAAAATCTAGTTAACACGTTTTTCTTTAAGAAAAGTTTCTGAAACAGGAGGGTGTATAAGTATGGAAGGAAAGCCGAATAGTAAATTCGTAAGGGTAAGATGCGATGATTGTGAAAATGAGCAGGTCATATTCGACCACGCATCCACAACAGTGAGATGCAATGTCTGTGGGAGTACCTTGGTTGAGCCGCGAGGTGGAAAGGCGGAGATAAGAGCTCGAATAATAGAATTTCTCGAGTAACAACAAGTGGGAGAATGAGCAATATTAGATGGTAAAAGAGGATTGGCCAGAGACGGGTGAGTTTGTAGTTTGTACGGCAAAGGAGCTTAAGACTTTTGGTGTATTCGCTACGCTTGATGAGTATGACGGTAAGGAAGGTTTTATCCACATATCCGCTGTAGCCACTGGTTGGGTGAAACATCTGAGGGATTACGTAAGAGAAAACCAAAAGATTGTATGCAAGGTATTAAATGTAGATGCACAGAGGGGACATATAGATTTATCCTTGAAAGCGGTGAAGGAAGGGCAAAGGCGGGAGCGAATAAAAGCGTGGAAGAACGAGAAGAAAGCGAGAAAATGGCTAGCTCTTGTGGCTGCGTCCGCAACTATTGAACTGAGCAAAGAGGAGCTCGGCACCATCGAACTGGAATTGGTGGATGCTTATGGTGGACTATATGATGCCTTCCATGAAATTTTAAGGGGTGGTAAAAGCGTACTGACTGCACTTGGAATAAAAGAAGAAGTCGCAGATGCAATACATGAAGTGGCTCTTGCAAACGTTAAATTGCCATCGGTGCAAATAACAGGATATATGGAGCTGACGTGCCCCTTGCCTAACGGTGTGGACATATTAAAGGCAGCACTGAAAAAAGCAAAAGAGACGATAAAAAGTGAACCCTCGGATACAAACGGGCTTAAGCTGGAATGTTTCTACATCGGTGCACCGAAGTATAAACTGCGTATTACAGCACCTGATTACAAAAAGGCGGAGAGCATATTGAGTGAAGCAGCAAGTGCAGCTATTGAAGAAGTAAAAAAGAATGATGGCTATGGCAAATTCTACAGAACTTTATCATAATTCATAAACTCATGATCATATTCATTTTCTTCTTTCAGTGTTCAAGAGGTGGATACAATAGGCTTTATCGATAGGACATGCAATACCTTACTATGTGATTACCCGCTCATATCTCGCCTCTTCTCCAAATTCTTTAGTTGCATCTATACCTACCTTCGTGGTAAGCGCGTTTTTGGCGGACGGGTCAAGTGACGACCCCTTCACGCCTGGTATGAGCACCACATCTTCATTCCAGCGAACCCGTGTCGCTATCGCATACTCTACCTCATTCATGTTGAATATGTCTATATCGTCATCCACAACGACAACGCGTTTTAGGCTGGGATGTGCCGCGAAAGCTGCAATAATAGCATTCTTCGCCTCGCCTTCGCCCATCTTCTTTAGCTGCACCACCGCATGCAAATAGCAACACCCGCCATCGGTCAAAAGAACGTTCTGCACTCGTGCCACACGCTCCACCGCTCTAAATATCAAAGGTTCATATGGCACACCCATAAGCAGTTTGTGCTCCGAGCCCGAAGGCAGTATAGCGTGATAAATCGGGTCTTTTCGATGGTACATCCGTGTAAGCGTGATAACCGGTTCCTCTCTTATCTTGTCATACGTACCGGTAATATCCAAAAACGGGCCTTCCTTCGCTCGGTCTTCACCTATGAATCCCGCGAAAGCGATTTCCGCATGTGGTACCGCCACGCCATTATCCAGAGTGAAAAGCTCTACCGGCTCTTTCTGCAATGCCGATGCGTATTCAAACTCCTTGCCCGGTGGCACCCTTGTTGCGGCTGCTAAAAGGATCAAAGGATTAACACCTATGGCAATTCCAATTTTTAAGTTCTCACCGCTTTCTATCGCTTCACGGTGCATCTTATACAGGTGACGTGGGGGAACAAGCCTTACAGCCAACCGCTTCTCATCTAGTACCATCATCCGATGAAATGATGCGTTCCGAACACCGTCCAATTCAGCCACGATTATACCTGCCGTGATGTACGTGCCACCATCGTCCCGGAAATGTGTTAGTATCGGCAAATCCGACAAATCCGGTGCTTTTATCACTTCTTTTGTCGTGGAATCCTGTGTTATTTTCACCTCGCCAC